>DASWDS010000467.1:0-2982 GCA_036395165.1 Anaeromyxobacteraceae bacterium
TGCTCGCCGCCTCGGCGCACGTCGTCACCGGCACGTGGGCGACCCAGCGCATCGAGCACCTCTTCCTCGAGCCGGAGGCGGCGCTCGCGGTGCCGCTCCCGGACGGGCGGCTGCACCTCTACACGCAGGGTCAAGGGATCTTCGACGATCGCCGGCAGGTGGCGTCGGTGCTCGGCGAGCCCGAGGACCGGCTCTTCGTCGAGCTCGTCCCGAACGGCGGCGCCTTCGGCGGCAAGGAGGACATGAGCGTCCAGGCGCAGACCGCGGTCCTCGCCCGGATGACGGGGCGGCCGGTGCGCGTGGTGCTCAGCCGCGAAGAGTCGATCCGCATGCACCCCAAGCGCCATCCGATCACGATGAGCTACACGGTCGGCTGCGACGTCGAGGGAAAGCTCACCGCGGCGCGGGTGAAGCTGCTCGGCGACTCGGGCGCCTACGCCTCCGTCGGCGGCAAGGTGCTGGAGCGCGCCGCCGGCCACGCCTGCGGGCCGTACAAGGTCCCCGCGCTCCAGGTCGAGGCGATCGCCGCCTACACCAACAACCCGCCCTGCGGCGCGATGCGGGGCTTCGGCGTCAACCAGACGAGCTTCGCGATGGAGGGCTGCATCGACCTGCTCGCGGCCAAGGCTGGCCTCGACGGCTGGGAGATGCGCTTCCGAAACGCGCTCCGCGTGGGCGACACGTTCACGACGGGGCAGGTCCTCGAGAAATCGGTCGGGCTCGAGCGGACCTTGCTCGCCGTGAAGGACGCCTACTACGGCGCGCGCTCGGCGGGCCGCGCCGTCGGCGTCGCGTGCGGGGTCAAGAACTCGGGGATAGGCAACGGCGTGACCGAGCTCGGCAAGTGCCGGCTGGTGGTGGAGGCTGGCGGGACCGTCGGGCTGTACGCCGGCTTCACCGAGATGGGACAGGGCCTCCTCACGGTGCTGACGCAGTGCGCGGTGGAGGTGACCGGGCTGCCCGCGTCGGTCTTCCGGCCGCGCGTGGACTCGCGCTTCGAGCTCGGCGCCGGCCAGACCACGGGCTCGCGCGCGACGCTCCTCGGCGGACGCGCCGCCATCGACGCGGCGGCGAAGCTGCGCGCCGATCTCGACCGGGGGAGGTCGCTCGCGGACCTCGCCGGGCGCGAGTACGTCGGAGAGGTCCTGATCGACGACACGACCGCCCCCGGCCAGACGAAGAACGGCAAGGTGAAGACGCACACCTCGTTCGGCTGGGCGACGCAGGTGGTGGTGCTCGACGGGGCCGGCAAGCTGGAGCGCGTGATCGCCGCGCACGATGTCGGCCGCGCCATCAACCCGCAGCAGTGCGAAGCGCAGATCGAGGGCTCGGTGCACATGGGCCTCGGCTACGCGCTGACCGAGGAGCTCCCCTGCAAGGACGGGATGCCCGTCACGTTCAAGCTCCGCGACCTCGGCGTCCTGCGCGCCCAGCACATGCCGAAGGTGGAGGTCATCCTCGTCGAGGACGCCGAGCCGGAGGGTCCCTTCGGCGCGAAGGGGGTCGGCGAGATCGGCCTCGTGCCCACCGCCGGGGCGGTGGCGGGCGCGCTCGAGGCGTTCGACGGCGTGCGGCGGATGCGGCTCCCGATGAAGGACTCTCCGGCGGCGCGCGCCGTCAACGTGGGGCGCATCCCCGGCGCCGACCGGGAACAGTGGCACTGACCCCGTCGCTCCGGACAGGATGGGCGACATGCGCGAAGACCTCGAGATCGACGGCGGGCGCCTCTCGCGGCGCCTCGACGAGCTGGCCCGGCTCGGAGCGCTCCCCGGCGGCGGCGTCTGCCGGCTCGCCCTGACGGACGAGGACAAGGCCGGGCGCGACCAGGTGGTCCGCTGGATGCGCGAGCTCGGGCTGGCCGTGACGATCGACGGCATCGGGAACGCGGTGGGCGTCCGCGAGGGCCTCACGGAAGGCCCGCCGGTCATGATCGGCAGCCACATCGACACGGTCCGCACGGGTGGGCCCTACGACGGGAACCTGGGCGTCATGGCGGGGCTCGAGGTCGTCGCGACGCTGAACGACGCCCGGGTCGTGACGCGCCGGCCGCTCGCGGTCGCCTTCTTCACGAACGAGGAGGGCTCGCGCTTCCAGCCCGACATGATGGGGAGCCTCGTCTACGTGGGCGCCCTGCCGCTCGAGCGCGCGCTCGCGACGGTCGGGATCGACGGCACCACCGTGCGCGAGAACCTGGCGCGCATCGGCTACGCCGGCACCGCGCTCGTCGCGCGACCGGGCGAGGTGCACGCCTATGTCGAGCTGCACGTGGAGCAGGGGCCGGTCCTCGAGGCAGAGGGGTTCACCATCGGCGCGGTGGAGGGCGTCCAGGGCATCTCGTGGACGGAGCTCACTCTCGCCGGCCAATCGAACCACGCCGGCACGACGCCCATGCGGCTCCGGCACGACGCGGGGTACGTCGCGGCGGAGATCGCCACGTTCGCCCGCCGCCTCGCGCGCGAGCTCGGCGGCGACCAGGTCGCGACGGTCGGGTTCCTCACCCTGTCGCCGAACCTGGTGAACGTCGTCGCGAACAGGGCGGTCATGACCGTGGACCTCCGCAACACGGACGAGCAGCGGCTGCAGGAGGCGGAGCGGAGGCTCTTCGCCTTCGTCGAGGAGGCCGCCGCGACGGAGGGCGTGGGCGTGGCGCGGCGCTCGCTGGCCCGATTCCAGCCGGTCGCCTTCGCGCCGCAGCTCGTGGCGCGGGTCGAGGGGATCGCGAAGGAGCTGCGGCTGCCGGTGCGCCGCCTGCCGAGCGGCGCCGGCCACGACGCGCAGATCCTCGCGTCCGTCTGCCCCGCCTGCATGATCTTCGTCCCGAGCGCGCGCGGCGTCTCCCACAACGTGGAGGAGTTCACGTCGCCGGCCGACATCGCCTCCGGCGCCACCGTGCTGCTCCGGCTCGTCCTCGAGCTCGCGCGGTGAGGCGCCAGCTCGTCCGCGACGCGCTCCTCGTCCTCGGGGACGGCCACACCGCGCCCT
>DASWDS010000468.1:0-3429 GCA_036395165.1 Anaeromyxobacteraceae bacterium
ATCGAGATCACGCGCGACAAGCTCCACCTCCAGGGCGCCACCGACGCCCCCGAGAACGTGGACAAGATCGTGAGCGCGCTGCGCACCTCGCGCTGCTTCGGCGACGCGCGCTCGGGCGGGGCCCGCAAGCGGTCGAGCGACGGCAAGTTCGAGTTCACGATCGACTCCGATCTCACCTGCGACACCGGCGAGAAGCCGGCGGGGAGGGGGTAGCGCATGGAAGCCCTCCGCAAGCTCAGGGCCGACCTCGAGGCGTGGTTCTCCGGGCTCGCGCCGCGCGAGCGCGTGCTCGTCTCCGCGGCCGGCGTCGCGGTGGTCGCGTTCATCATGTTCCTCGGCGCCGTGAAGGTTCAGCGCGGGATCGCGGCGCGCGAGGCGAACATCGACCGCAAGACGCAGGTCCTCGCGCAGGTCGGGAAGCTCTCCCAGGGCTATCGCCACGGGCAGGCGGAGCGCGCGGCGCTCGAGGCGAAGCTCAAGGGCCCGCCGCTGCAGCTCATGAGCTTCGTCGCCCAGACCGGGCAGCGGCTCGGGATCGAGGTGAACGACCTCCGGCCGAGCACCTCCGGCGGCGCGTCGGCGGCGGACAAGGTGGTCGAGGACACGGTCGAGGTGAACCTGGCGCGCCTCGACCTGCCGCGGCTCTCGGCGCTCCTCGCGGACCTCGAGCGCGGTCCGGGGGTGGTGAAGGTCCGCCGCCTCGCCATGCGGACGCGCAACGACGACCCCAACGCGGTGGACGTGACCATCGTCATCGCGACCTACCAGCTCAAGGGCTAGCCGATGGACCTGAAGCTCAAGCGGTGGCAGCGCTGGACCGCCTATGGCGTCTTCGCCTTCCTCGCCTTCCTCTTCGCGCTGCGGCAGACGTTCCCCGCCGAGGCGGTGAAGGAGCGGCTCGTCATGGAGGCGGCGGCCCAGGGCTGGCAGATCTCGGTCGTCGAGGTGCGGCCGGCGGGGTTCGCCGGCATCGGCATGTCGGGCGTGACGCTCGAGTCGCGCGACGGGCTCCGCATCCCGATCGAGAAGCTCGACGCGTCGCTGCGGCTGTGGCCGCTCGTGCTCGGGCGGCGCTCGGTCGCCTTCGACGCGACGCTCTTCGACGGGCGCGTGAAGGGGTACGCCGAGGACGCGAAGACGAGCCGACGGGTGGTCGCCACGATCGCGGGGGTGGACCTCTCGCGCGCCGCGCCGCTGCGCAAGGCGACCGGCGTCGACATGGCGGGCGTCGTGAAGGGCGATCTCGACCTCACCGTCGACGAGAAGGAGCCGCCCAAGAGCGCCGGCCACCTCGACCTCCTGGTGGAGCAGGCGGCGGTGAACGGCGGCGAGATGCCGATCCCCGGGATGGGCGGCGCGCTGACGCTGCCCAAGATGGCGCTCGGGCAGATCACCGCGAAGGCGGTGGTGAAGGACGGCAAGCTCACCTTCGACCAGCTCGACGCGAAGAGCGACGACCTCGAGGTGAGCGGCGAGGGACTCTACTGCGTGCTGCAGCCGCGCCTCGCCGTGGCGCAGATCTTCGGGCACGCGCGGCTCAAGATCCGCGACGGCTTCTGGACGAAGAGCGGCACGTCGGGGTTCAGGGGGATCGTCGAGATGGCGCTCGCGCAGGCGCGCGGCCGCGAGGGCGCGTACGGCTTCCAGATCTTCGGGACCGTGGCGCAGCCGCAGGCGCGGATGGCGCCCTAGCTCGCTCGCGCTCACGCCTTCGGCGCCCTCGCCACCGCCACGAACCCGCCGCGCCGGCGCGACGGCACGGGCGTCCCGCTGCGCCCGCCGCCCGCGGCCGGGCGCGCCGCCTGCTTCGCCGCCATCCCGGGCAGCTCGACGAGGATCTCCGCGGTGCGGTGCGGACACTCGAGCTGCGGGCAATGGCCGCAGTCGGCGACGGGCTCGTATCGCACGCCTTTCAGGTTCGAGAGGTAGAAGGCGCGGCAGCCGTCCGGGATGAGCCGGTCGCGCTCGCCCCAGACCAGCACCGCCGGACCCTTCACCCGCCGCAGCTCCGCCTCGGTGAGGAAGTCCTCCGGCTTCAGCGTCGTCATGAGCTGCGACACCGAGGGCCCCTTCATGATGCGGCGGAAGTCGCGCTTGAAGAGGCGCATGACGAGCGGCGGGCGGTGGAACATGCGCGAGAGCCACTCGTCGACGGCCCCGCGCTCTTCCGCCATGATGATGCGCGCGAAGTCCACCCAGTCCTCCACGCGGAGCGCCGGTCCGCCCGGATTCAGCAGGGCCATCCCGCGCACGAGCTCGGGGCGCCGCGCCGCGAGCTTGGCGGCGATCCAGCCACCCATGGAGTTGCCGGCCAGGTAGGCGCCGCGGGGCGCCACGCGCGCCACGAGCTTCTCCGCCACGTCGACGAGCTCGTCGAAGCCGAGGAACTCGCGGCCCCTCGGCGGCCGGGAGAGCCCGTAGCCGGGCAGGTCCGGGACGATGACCCGGTAGGCGCCCCGGAGGTGCGGGATGAGCTGGTAGTAGCTCGTGCTCGACGCCCCGAGGCCGTGGAAGAGGACCATCGTGGGCGCCCTGGGCAGGCCATGCAGCGAGCCCCCCTGCTGGGAGCGAGCCGCCCGCAGCTTCTCGAGATCCGCCGCCCGCGGCCGGAACTCCGCGTACCAGACGCGCGCGCCGGAGATGCGGACCTCACGGAGCACGGCGCCATCCCGCCGCCAGGCGAGGTTGATGACGCGCTGAAGGAGCTCGAGCATGGTTGCACCTGCCGGGGACGCCCTTGCTTGGTGGGCGCCAGGGGCGTCGTGCAACTAAATTTTGAACTTCGCGACGCGCTCCGCCAGGGCCCTCGACCGGGCGGTCAGGCGGTCGCCCACCGCCGACAGCTCCACCACGACGCCCTCGTGCTGCCTCGCCGACCGGCTGAGGTGCGCGAGGACCGCCCTCACGCGGCGCGTCGCGTCGTCGTGGTTCGCCACGGCGCGGGTGATGTCCGCCAGCATCGCGTTGATGCGCTCGAGGCTCTCGAGCTGCTGCCGCCCGAGGCCCGTCTGCTCCTCGAGCGCGCGGCTCACCTTGTCGGCGAGCGCGCCCACCCCGCGCGAGACCGCGCCCACGGCCGAGACGCTCTTGCCGACCATCTGGACCGCCTCGGTGAGCGAGTGGGAGCTCTCCGCGACCGAGCTCACGAGGTTGGAGACGTCGCGCGTCGAGCTCGCGTGCGCCTGCACCGCATCGCGGATCGCGGCCGCGGTCTCGTGACCCTTCGCGGTCGCGGTGCGGATCTCGCGCAGCGCGTCGAGCGACTTGCGCGCGTGCGCCACGCCCGCGCTGGCCAGCTCGTCGCCGCGGTCGATGAGGCGGGCCGTCCCGCTCACGTCGTCGCGCACCGCCCGGATGATCTCGCCGATGGACTTGGTCGAGGAGGAGATCTGGGACGCGAGCTCGCGGATCTGGTCCGCCACGACGGCG
>DASWDS010000469.1:0-7549 GCA_036395165.1 Anaeromyxobacteraceae bacterium
CGCCGCCCTGGCGGCGGCGCTGTGCCTGGGCGGTCGCGCCCAGGCCCAGTCGTCGAAGTCGGTCGCCCTGCCGCCGCCACCCGTCGCGTTGCAGGCCGTCGCTCCCGCGCCCGCGCCCGCTCCGGCGCCGGCGCACGTGTCCGACAGCGAGGCGGTCAGCGGCCACCTCGGCGTCGGCTTCTACGGCCAGCAGCCCTTCACGCTCATCGGCCCGACGGACGCCGGCACCGCGTCGGTGAAGCTGAGCGTGACGAACCTCGGCGTGCGCTACTGGTTGCCCAGCGCGCCTCCCGGCGGCCTCTTCAAGGAGTGGGGCCTCGATCTCGGCGTCGGGCTCCTCCTCTCGGGCGGCAGCGCCACGGCCACGCAGGGCGCCACGACGGTCACCGTCGATGCGCCTGGCGCGGGTGGGTTCGGCCTCCACGCCGGCCTGCCGCTCGTGCTCGCCCGCGGCCAGCACGTCGCCTTCGAGCTCGTGCCCGCCATCGACTTCGTCCACGTCGGCTCGACCGTCAAGGCCGCGAACGCGGGCTCGGACCTCGACCTCACGGGGAACTTCTTCTCGCTCGGCGCCTCGGCCGGCTTCGAGATGTTCTTCGGGTTCCTCGGCATCCCGCAGCTCGCGCTCGAGGCGAACGTCGGCGTCGGCTTCAACTACGCGCGGACGAGCTTCTCGACGACGCCGAACGGCGTCAAGGTCGAGGGCGCGGAGTCCGCCTGGGCCTTCGGCACGACCAAGGGCAACGACCCGTGGGACTTCGTCCGCGGCTCGCTCGCGGCCCGCTACTACTTCTAGCCGCCGCTCGGCAGCACCAGTTCTGGCGCCCGTCCGGTCCTCCGGGCGGGCGCGTCCATTTTCGGCGGCATGCGAGCGCGCGGGAGCCCGCTCCGGCCCCCGTCGGGAGGCCACTCCACCGCGTCCCCTGTGCGGGCGGATTGCGTGATATTGGGTTACGAGTCTGCGGTTCATGCTCGCCGGCAGTCCCGTCGGCGCGAGGCGGTTCTCTTTTTCCGGGAGAGCGTCACCCATGCCCAGGACCATCAGGACCTTCTCCATCACCGGCGCCGACGGGGCGGGCAAGACCGCCCTCGTCGAGGCTTTCCTGCGCCTCGTGGACGCGAAGCGCGCGAGCCCGGAGGGCTCCACCTCGCGCCTCGACGCGGAGCCGGAGGAGAAGAAGCGCAACTTCACGCTGAGCATCCACCCGGAGAGCTTCGAGGACGGCGACCGCACCTTCCACGCGCTCGACACGCCCGGGTTCGCCTCCTTCCTCGCCGAGGTGGACTGGGCGCTGCGGGTCACCGACGGCGCGCTCCTCGCCATCTCCGCGGCCGACGGCGCGCACAACCACGCGGAGCGCCACTTCGACGTTCTCGCCGAGTCGAGGGTGCCCGCGATCGCGGTCGTGGGGCGCATCGACCACGAGCGCGCCGACTTCGCGAAGGTGCTGGCGGACATCGAGAGCTCGCTCAAGGTGAAGCCGCTCCCGCTCCAGCTCCCCATCGGCCAGGGCACGGGCGTGAAGGGGCTCGTCGACGTCCTCGCGCAGAAGGCGCACGTCTACGACAAGGCCTTCGCCAAGTGGACGGAGCAGGAGGTCCCGGCCGGGATGAAGGCCGAGGTCGAGGCGGCGCGCACCGCCGCCATCGAGGCCGCCGCGGAGTCGGACGACGAGCTCCTCGGCAAGTACCTCGAGGGCGGCTCGCTCGGGGACGACGAGATCGTGCGCGGCCTCGCCATCGGCGCCGCCCAGCAGAAGTTCCTGCCGGTGGTCGTCGCCGCGCCGAAGCCCGGCATCGGCGTCCGCGAGCTGCTCGAGCTCGTCGTGAAGCTCTTCCCCGGGCCGGAGTCACGCAAGCTCGAGGCGAAGAACCTGCACGGCGACGGGGTGGTCGTCGATGCCGCGCCACAGGCGCCCTTCGTCGGCCAGGTGTTCCGGACGACCATCGACCACTTCGCCGGGCGCGTCGACTACGTGCGGATCTTCGCGGGCGCGCTCCGGCCCGACGCGGTGCTCATGAACCCGCGGACGCGGACCGAGGAGCGCATCTCGCACTTCTACAAGACGGACGGCGCGCAGAACGCCGAGGTGAAGGAGGCGGGGCCGGGCGACATCGTCGTGCTGATGAAGCTCAAGGACGCGCACACCGGCGACACCCTCTGCGACCGCGAGACGCCGGTCGTCCTCCCCGAGTTCCCGCCGCCCAACCGGCCGGTCGCCTTCGCGGTGCACACGAAGAACGCCGACGACAAGGCGGCGGCCGCGCTCCACAAGCTCATCGAGGAGGACCCGTCGCTCGAGCTGGCGCGCTCGCCCGACACCGGCGAGATGCTGCTCCGGGGGATGGGGCAGGCGCACATCGAGGTGACGGTCGAGCGCGTGAAGCGCAAGCACGGCGTGGACATCACGCTCTCGCCGCCGACGCCCGCCTACCTCGAGACCATCACCGCCAGCTCCAAGGCGCAGGGCAAGTTCAAGCGCCAGACCGGCGGCCACGGGCAGTACGGCGACGCGCACGTCGAGCTCCACCCGAAGCCGCGCGGGGAGGGCTTCGAGTTCGAGGACGCGATCGTCGGCGGCACCATCCCGCGCCAGTTCATCCCGTCGGTGGAGAAGGGCATCCGGAACTCGCTCGGCTCCGGGCCGCTCGCCGGCTACCCCGTGGTGGACTTCAAGGCGAAGCTCGTCTTCGGCAGCTACCACGACGTGGACAGCTCCGACATGGCCTTCCAGGTGGCGGGCTCGATGGCGTTCAAGAAGGCCGTCATCGAGGCGCGGCCCATCCTGCTCGAGCCGGTCATGAAGCTCGAGGTGCGCGTGCCGGAGGAGTACGTCGGCACCGTCATGGGCGACCTCAACAGCCGGCGTGCCAAGGTGCAGGGGATGGAGCCCCTCCCGCGCGGCGTCCTCATCCGCGCGCTCTGCCCGCACGCAGAGGCCATGAGCTACGACGCGGAGCTGCGCTCGCTCACCCAGGGCGTCGGCTACTTCACGATGGAGCACTCGCACTACGACCCGGTCCCCCCGCCCATCGCGCAGAAGATCATCGAGAGGCGGCGCGCCGACGGGAAGGTGAAGGGCGTGGAGGAGTAGGCCCCGGTTCGTCTCGCGCGCACTCCGCGGAACGCCCACAGCGCTGTAACAATGGTTCGTCGTTACGCGAGCGCAGCGAGCGCGCCGGGGCGCCGCCGGAAAAGCGGCGAACGCCGCGCCGGCGGCGCACGGGACCCGGCCAGCCAGGAGGGGCCCCGACGAGCTTTGCTCGTCGGGGAGGGGGCGCAGCCCCTTTGAGACGAAGGTGACGTAGGATGCCCCCGCGTTGAGCGCCTATCTCCGACTCCTCCGCTTCGCGGCGCCGTACAAGGCCCGCTTCCTGGGCGCGCTCGCGTGCATGGTCGTCCTCGCGCTCTCGACGGCCGCCTACGTGAACCTGCTCGGCCCGGTGCTCGAGTTCCTCTTCACCGGGCGCGCCCAGGCGGTGGCCAGCCTGGGCAAGTTCCTCCCGGCTTCCCTCGATCTCGCGGGGTGGCTCCAGCGCGTCGAGCGCGAGCACGTGCTCGCGGTCCTGCCCTTCGTGATCACGGCGGTCGCGCTCGTGAAGGGCGTCGCCTACTTCGGGCAGTTCTACCTGATGGGCATGGTGTCGCAGCGCGTCATCGCCGACCTGCGCACCACCATGTTCGACCACATGCTCGGCCTCAGCCCGAGCTTCTTCGCGAAGCGCCACTCCGGCGACCTGATGAGCCGCTTCTCGGCCGACGTTCAGTCGGTCGAGACCGCCGTCTCGTACGCGGTGTCGAGCTACATCCGCGACGGCCTCACCATCGTCGTGATGCTCGTGAACTGCTTCGTCCTCGACTGGCGCCTCTCGCTCATGGCTTTCGTCGCGGTCCCCGTGACGCTCCTCCCCATCGTGCGCTTCGCGAAGCGCCTGAAGCGCGTCACGCAGCAGTCGCAGTCGACGCTCGGGCGCATCTCGGAGCTCGTCCAGGAGGCGCTCGGGGGGATGCGCGTCGTGCAGGCGTTCGGGATGGAGCGCTGGGAGTCGGAGCGCTTCCGGGAGGAGAACCGCCGCTGGATCCGCATCATGCGGAAGAGCTTCCTCGTGCGCGCGCTCTCCTCGCCGCTCATGGAGAGCATGGCGGCCGTCGGGCTCTCGCTCGCCATCTGGTGGGTGGGCGGGCGCATCCTGCGCGGCGAGCTCGACGCGGGGAAGTTCTTCTCGTTCGTCGCCGCCATCCTCCTCCTCTACACGCCGGTGAAGCAGCTCGGGAAGGTGGGCCAGATCGCGCTCCAGGGCGGCGCCTCGGCGGAGCGCCTCTTCGAGATCCTCGACGCGCGCACCGCCGTCCCGGACACCGGGGCGAGCGCGCTCGCGCCCTTCGCCCGCGAGATCCGGCTCGAGGACGTCTCGTTCGCGTACGGCGACGCGCCGGTGCTGCAGGGCGTGAACCTGTCGCTGCGCAAGGGCGAGGTGGTCGCGCTCGTCGGCTCGTCCGGCGGCGGCAAGACGACGCTCGCGAACCTCCTGCCGCGCTTCTGGGACGTCTCGGCGGGGCGCATCACGGTGGACGGCGTGGACCTCCGCGAGGTCACGCTCGCCTCGCTGCGGGCGCAGCTCGCGGTGGTGAACCAGGAGACGGTCCTCTTCAACGACAGCGTGCGCGCCAACATCGCCTACGGCCGGCCGGACCTGTCGAGCGAAGAGGTCGAGCGCGCCGCGCGGATGGCGCACGCCCACGAGTTCATCTCGGCGATGCCCGAAGGCTACGACACGCGCGTCGGCGAGAAGGGCGTGCTGCTCTCGGGCGGCCAGCGCCAGCGCATCGCCATCGCGCGCGCCTTCCTCAAGAACGCGCCCATCCTGCTGCTCGACGAGGCGACGAGCGCCCTCGACGCCGAGAGCGAGCGGGAGGTTCAGCGCGCGCTCGAGGAGCTCATGGGGTTCGGCGCGCCTGGCGGACCGCGGACGACGCTCGTCATCGCGCACCGCCTCTCCACCATCCGCCACGCCGATCGGATCGTCGTCCTCGCCGGCGGCCGGGTCGTCGAGACGGGGCGCCACGAGGAGCTGCTCGAGCGCCGGGGCGAGTACGCCCGCCTCTACCGTATCTTCGAGGGCGGCGCCGCGGGCGAGCGGAAGGTCGCGGCGGGATAGCGATGCACCTCCTCTACGCGCTCGCCAGCTACGCCGCGTTCCTGGCGCTCCTGCCGGTGCTCCTCTTCCACCCGAAGCTCAGGCACGGGACGCTCTTCCGGCTCGGGTTCTACCGCCGCTCCTTCGATCGCGGCCGCGGGTCGCCGCGCATCTGGCTCCACGGCGCGAGCGCCGGCGATCTCCTGTCCCTCCAGCCGATGATGGCGGAGCTGAAGCGGCGGATGCCGGGCTGCTGCATCGTGGTGACCACCATCACCAACAGCGGCCTCGCGATGGCGCGCAAGAAGCTCGCCGAGGCGGACGTGGTCCTGTACGCCCCGTACGACCTGCCGCTCGCGACGCGCCGGGCGGTGCGGCGGCTCGCGCCCGACCTGCTCGTCCTCGAGTACACCGAGATCTGGCCCAACCTCATCCGCGCCGCGAGGAGCGCCGGCGCGCGGATCGCCCTCACGAACGGCCGCTTCAGCCCCGAGAAGCTGTCGCGCTACCGCGCCTTCTTCCGCGCCATCGGCAACCCGCTCCAGGCGATCGACCTCTTCCTCATGCGCTCCGACGAGGAGGCCGAGCGCGTGCTCTCGCTCGGCGCCGCGCCCGATCGCGTCTGGGTGACGGGGAACACCAAGTTCGACGCGCTCCTGCTCGAGCCCGACCCCGGCCGCGCCGACGCGCTGCGCGCCGAGATGGGCCTCGACCCGGCCGCTCCCGTCTTCATGGCGGGCTCGACGCACGAGGGGGAGGAGGAGCTCCTGCTCGCCGTCTACAAGGGCCTCCTCGCGCGCTCGCCGCGGCTCCAGCTCGTCATCGCGCCGCGCTACGTCGAGCGCGCCGGGCGGATCATGGCCCTCGCCGCCGAGGGGGGTCTCTCGGTGCGCCTCCGCAGCGGCGGCGCCCGCGCCGGGAGCGCCCAGGTGACCGTCCTCGACACGATCGGCGAGCTCGCGACCGCATACCGCCTCGCGACGCTCGTCTTCGTCGGGGGGAGCTTCGTGCGGCGCGGCGGCCAGAACGTCCTCGAGCCGGCGGGGCAGGGGCGCCCCGTCCTCTTCGGACCGCACATGGACAACTTCAAGGACAGTCTCCAAGTCCTGGTGGGCCGCGGCGGGATCCAGGTGGCCACGCCGGAGCAGCTGCACAAGGTGGCGCAGGAGCTGCTCGCCCGTCCCGACAAGATCGCGGAGCTGGGCGAGCTGGCGCGGCAGGCGGTCTCGCAGATCCGTGGCGCGAGCGGGCGCAACGTGGACCACATGCTGCGGCTGCTCCCGCGCGCGAGGCCGCTCGACGCGGGCGGCGCCGACGCGGGGAGCACCGCGAGGGTGAGCGCGCCGTGACGAAGATCCTCGTCGTGCGCTACAGCGCGCTCGGCGACGTCGTCCTCGCGACGAGCGTCCTCGATCCGCTGCTCGAGCGCTTCCCCGGGGCACGCATCGAGTGGGTGACGGACCCGCTGTACGCGCCGCTCCTCGAGGGCCTGCCGCAGCTCGCGGCCGTGCACGGGCTGACCCGGGAAGGCGCGGGCGCGGCGATCGGCCTCCGCGAGCGGCTGCGGCGCCGCTTCGACCTCGCCATCGACCTCCAGCACAAGGTGCGGAGCCGGCTCATCGCGCGCGCGGCGGCGCCGGAGCGCGTCACCTTCCGCCGGCGCACCCCCCGGCGCGCGCTCCTCGCGCTGCTGGGCTCCGATCCGCCGCTCGCGCGGGCCCACGCGACCGAGCTCTACGCCGAGGCGCTCGCGCCGCTCGGCGTGGAGGGGCCCGGTCCGCTCCGCATCCACCTCTCGCGCCAGGCCCAGGCGCTCGCGGCCGACGCCCTCGCGCGCGCGCGGCCGCCGATCGTCGCCATCGCGCCGGGCGCGCGCTGGGCGACCAAGCGCTGGCCGCCGGAGCGCTTCGCCGAGGTGGCGGACGCCCTCGCGGCCGAGGGCGCGAGCATCGTGCTCGCGGGCGGTCCCGCCGACCGCGACGCCTTCGCCGCCGTGCGCGCGACCCTGCACGCGCCAGTGGCCGCGGACCTCTCGCCGCTCCCGATCGACGCCCTCGCCGCGGCGCTCGCCCGCGTGCAGCTCCTCGTCGCGTGCGATTCGGGGCCGGTGCACCTCGCCTCGGCGGTCGGGACGCCCGCGCTGGCGCTCTTCGGCCCGACCTCCACCGTCCGCTGGGGACCGCCGGCGCCCGGCCGCGCGGTCTCGCTCGGGCTCGCCTGCTCGCCGTGCTCGAATCACGGCGGCGAGCTGTGCCCGCAGGGGCACCACCGCTGCCTCGCCGACCTCGCTCCCGAGGCGGTCCTCGCCGCCGCGCGCGAGATGCTCCGGCGATGAGCCTCGTCGAGCGCCTCTGGTGGGAGCGGCGGCCCGGCATGCTCGCCCGGCTGCTCGGCGTCCTCCTCACGGTCC
>DASWDS010000470.1:0-2577 GCA_036395165.1 Anaeromyxobacteraceae bacterium
GCGCCATGGTGCGGCTGCGACCGTGGCCACCCGTCGAAGATCTGCCCGCGCTGCGAGAAGTGCCTCTGCAGCCACCCCGACTACGCCCGCGCCTCGCTCTGGCGCGATCCGCCTGCTGCCCTCCGGACCGTCGGGTTCGAGAGGCTCTTCGTATACTACCTGTAGGAGCGACCCTCATGACGGATTGCACGATGGCGCGCGAACGGGAGGGCGACCGGGTGGTCTACCGTCTCGGCGGCGTCTTCGATCGCGCGAGCGCCTGGGGCCTGCGCGAGAAGATGGAGCGCGAGACCGCGCGCGAGGTGCTGCTCGACTTCAGCCTCGTCCGCGACTTCTCGGATCTCGGCGTCGCCGTCGTGGCGCACGGCCTCAACGGCGCCACGCGCCGCGTGCTCTTCCGCGGGCTCCGCCAGCACCAGCTGCGCATCTTCCGGTACTGCGGGATAGCGGTCGAGGAGCTGAGCGCCCGCGAGGCCGTCATCACCGCGCCCGCCGCGCCGCACGCCGGCGAGGATCGCCTGTAAACGTGCGCTAGGCCGGCGGCACGCCGCCCTTCGCGATCTTCTGCTTGAGGCCGGGCAGGCCGTCCGGATCATCGCCCCCGGCGCCGGACAGGTGGTGCTCCGAGATGTACTGCTGGAGGTGGGAGATCCGGTCCGGCGTGGCCGGGTGATCGGAGAGGAACTTGAGCGCCTGCGGAGTCTTGCCCTCCTGCTTCTGCAGCTTTTCGAAGAACGTGATGAGCCCGCGCGGATCGTAGCCGGCCGCGCTCGCGTACTTGGCGCCGTACTCGTCCGCCTCCGTCTCGTCGCCGCGCGAGTTCGCGAGCATGAGGCCCTTGCCGCCGATGCCGGCCGCGATCTGCGACGCGAGCCCGGGGTTCTGGCCGAGGGCGAGCGCCGCGATCGCCTGGAGCCCGAAGGCGTCGACCATCTGCCGCGCCGAGTGGCGCGCGACGACGTGCCCCGCCTCGTGCGAGAGGACGCCGGCCACCTCGGCCGGCGTGTCCGCCGCGAGCAGCAGCCCCGAGAAGACGTACAGGTGGCCGCCCGGCGTCGCGAAGGCGTTCACCGTCTTCGGGTCGTCGATGACCTTCACGTCCCACTTCACGCCGGGCCGGTCCTTCTCCGCGAGCGGGAGGACCTTGTCGGTGATGCCCTTCACGAAGGACACGACCTCGCGGTCGTCGAGGTACTTGACGTGCTCCTTCTGCTCGAGCTCCTGCTTCACCTGGAGGCCGATCTGGTTCTCCTGCTCGTCCGAGATGAGCGCCTTCGCGACCGCCGTCTCGGCGCCGGCGCGCTGCGAGTGCGAGCACCCCGCCGACGTGACGGCGATCGCGAGCACGACGCCGAGCTGACGCATGGTGCCCCCCGTTGGTGGAGACGAATGGTGGACGCGGGACGACGCGCGGAGATTCAGCGACCCGAGAACGACCGAGCGAAGGGGCGGAGCGTCCCCCGCCCACCACCCCTCCGCTCTCCTGCGCGGCCGGAAGCCGCCCGCGTCAGATCGTCGCCGGGCCGCGCCGCATCACCGCGAAGATGAGGCTGATGATCGCCAGCACGAGCAGGACGTGAATCCACCAGCCCATCGTCGCGCCGCTCACCATGCCGAGCGCCCACAACACGAACAGGATGATCGTGATTGTCCAGAGCATCGAGCTCCCTCCCTGACCCAACGGTAAGTCCCGGAATCGAGCGCGGGGAGCCATCCCCGGGGAGCGCCGCCCGCTCGGCGTCCGCTCGGCCGCTCGCGTTGCCACCGGCCCTCGCCCGGAAGGAAGTTCTCCCGGAGGGAGGGATCCATGGCCCGCGCCATCTGGAGCGGCTCGATCAGCTTCGGGCTCGTGAACATCCCGGTGAAGCTGTTCAGCGCCGTGTCGCACAAGGAGGTGCGCTTCCACATGCTCCACGACGCCGACGGCGCGCGCATCAACCTGAAGCGCTTCTGCTCGGTGGAGAACGTGGAGGTCCCGTACGAGCACGTCGTGAAGGGGTACGAGATCTCGAAGGGCCGCTACGTCACGGTGACGGCCGAGGAGCTCGAGGCCGCCGACCCGAAGGGCGCGCGCACCATCGACATCCAGGACTTCGTCGAGCTCTCCGAGATCGACCCCATCTTCTACGACCAGACCTACTACCTCGCGCCGGACCGGGGGGCGGCGAAGGCGTACGGGCTCCTCCTCGAGGCGATGCGCGCGAGCGGGAAGGTCGGTATCGCTCGCGTCGTGCTCAGGACGAAGCAGGCGCTCTCGTGCGTGCGTCCGATGGGCGGCGCGCTCGCGCTCTCGACCATGAACTACGCGGACGAGATCGTCTCGCCGGAGGGGCTCGAGCTGCCCGCGCGTCCGGCGGCGGCGCCGCGCGAGCTCGAGATGGCGGAGCGGCTCGTCGCGTCGCTCACGACGAAGTTCGAGCCGGAGCGCTACCGCGACGAGACGCGCGAGAAGGTCCTCGCGCTCATCGAGCGCAAGGCGGCGGGCGAGGAGATCGCGGTGCAGCCCGAGGCCCCGGAGCCCGCCAAGGTGCCCGACCTGATGGCCGCGCTCGAGGCGAGCGTGAATGCCGCCAAGGC
>DASWDS010000471.1:0-16963 GCA_036395165.1 Anaeromyxobacteraceae bacterium
GCGCCGCTCGCGCTCACCGCCGCCACCCCCATGAGCGAGAGGACACGGCGGTCGGCGCGGTCCGCGGCCCATCCGCCGATGAGCGTGAGCGCGAGGAAGGGGAGGGCCTCCGAGAGCCCGACGAGGCCGAGCGAGAGCGGATCGCGGGTGAGCGCGTAGACCTGCCAGCCGAGGACGGCGCTCTGGACCTGCGTCGCGACGAAGACGGCGGCCATCGCGGCGAGGAAGGCCCGGTACTCGGGGAGCCGCAGCGAGGCGTACGGGTCGTGAGGCTCGGCCGCGGGGAGCCGGGCCTCGCGCCGCTCGGGCTCGGGTGGGACCTTCACGGCGCGTTCTGACCGCGCGCTCGCCTCGACCGGAGGAGCGCCCTCCAGAAGCGCCCCGCGTGCTCGAGCGCGCCCGCGAGGCCGCCGTGCGCGGCGCGCTCGCCCCGCGCCCGAGCCGCGGCGACGAAGCGCGCCGAGGAGGGGTCGGCCGGGTCGAAGACGAGCGCCAGGCCGTGGCGGCCCATCGCGTCGAAGAAGCGCTCCCACCCGCAGCGGGCGAGCCCGTCGCCGGGCGCGGCGGAGAAGGCGGGCATCGACCCGCCGTCGAGCGCCGGAGAGAGGTGGTGGAAGCCCGCGAAGTGGACGATTTCGCCGCGATCCGTCGTGCTCGGCATGGGTTTCCTTCCGGTCGAGATCTACCGCGGGGGCCGCGGTGTCGCCAGCGCGCAGTTCGCGACGACCGCACGGTGCTGCGCTACATTGGCGCACGCGTGCTCACTTGGATCCTGCTCGCCGTCGCCGGGTTCGCCGCCGGCGTCATCAACGCCGTCGCCGGCGGCGGCTCGCTCGTCTCGTTCCCGGCCCTCATGACGACGGGCATGGGCGCGCTGCGGGCGAACGCGACCAACACGGTCGCGGTCTGGCCCGGCTCGGCGTCGTCGGTCCTCGCCTACCGCCGGATCATCGGCGAGGAGCACCACCGCGCCTGGGTGCTCGCCTGGCCCTCTCTGGCGGGCGGCCTCGCGGGGTCGTGGCTCCTCCTGCACACGCCCGAGAGCGCCTTCCGCGCGGTGGTGCCCTGGCTCATCCTCTTCGCCTGCGGGCTGCTCGCGCTGCAGGGCCCGGTGGCGCGCTGGGTGGCGGAGCGCGCCGGGTCCGAGGCGGCGCGCGTCCCGGCGGCGCTCTTCGTCGGCCAGTTCTTCATCTCGGTCTACGGCGGCTACTTCGGCGCCGGAATCGGGATCCTCATGCTGGCCGCCATGGCCATCTTCATCCCGCACGGGATCCAGGCGGCGAACGGGCTCAAGGTCCTCTTCGCCATGCTCATCAACGGCGTCTCGGCCGTCTACTTCCTCGGGATGGGGGCGGTCCGGCTGCCCGAGGCGGGGCTCATGGCCATCGCCTCCATCGCGGGCGGCTGGGCCGGCGCGCACCTGGCGCAGCGGCTGCCCTCGCGCGTCATGCGCATCGTCGTCATCTCGTACGGGCTCATCGTGGCCGGGAAGCTGCTCATCCACTAGAGACTCTGGGACTCACGACCGTTTCAACGCCGCTTTACCAGGAGGAACATCCATGCGCATCCGCCTCGTCATGGCCGCCCTCGCGTGCGGCCTCGCGCTCACCCCAGCCCTGGCTCAGGACACGGGAGGAACGCTCAAGAAGATCAAGGACGCCGGGGTCATCTCGCTCGGTCACCGCGAGTCGTCGATCCCGTTCTCGTACTACGACGACAAGCAGCAGGTGGTCGGCTACTCGCACGAGCTCATGCTGCGCGCCGTGGAGGCGGTGAAGAAGGAGCTCAATCTGCCGAACCTCCAGATCAAGCTCACGCCCGTCACCTCGCAGAACCGCATCCCGCTCATCCAGAACGGCACCATCGACATCGAGTGCGGCTCGACGACGAACAACCTGGAGCGGCAGAAGCAGGTGTCCTTCTCGAACACGATCTTCGTCATCGGCACGCGCCTGCTGGCGAAGAAGGACTCGCCCGTCAAGGACTTCCCGGACCTGCTGGGCAAGAACGTGGTCACCACCGCCGGCACCACCTCGGAGCGGCTCCTCCGCAAGATGAACGAGGAGAAGAGCATGAGGATGAACATCATCAGCGCGAAGGACCACGGCGAGTCCTTCCTCACGCTGGAGAGCGGCCGCGCGGTGGCGTTCATGATGGACGACGCGCTGCTCGCGGGCGAGATGGCGAAGGCGCGCCGCCCGAACGACTGGCACATCGTGGGCACGCCGCAGTCGCGGGAGGCCTACGGGTGCATGCTGCGGAAGGACGACGCGCCGTTCAAGAAGGTGGTCGACGCGGCCATCGCGAGCGCGATGACCTCGGGTGAGGCCGAGAAGCTCTACAAGAAGTGGTTCCAGTCGCCCATCCCGCCCAAGGGCTTGAACCTCAACCTCCCGCTGAGCGACGACATGAAGGAGCTCTTCAAGAACCCGAACGACAAGGCGCTGCAGTAGGCGGGGGAGGCGCGCGCGGCGAGGGGCTGGGGGGCGCCGCCGAGGGCGCCGGCCGGCCCCTCGCGCAGCCCGCCAGGGCTTTCCCATGGGCTATCACTGGAGATGGAGCGTCTTCCTCGACCCGGTCCCGTCGGGCGGCGGCACGTACCTGGGGTGGATGATCGCCGGGCTCGAGACGACCGTGGCGCTGTCGCTCACGTCGTGGTTCATCGCGCTCGTCATCGGGTCCGTCATGGGCGTGCTGCGGACGGTGCCGAACCGGCTCCTCTACGGGATCGCGACGGTCTACGTCGAGGTCTTCCGGAACGTCCCGCTCCTGGTGCAGCTCTTCCTCTGGTACTTCGTCGCGCCCGAGCTCTTGCCGACGGCCATCGGGAACGCCGTCAAGCAGACGCACCCGTTCACCCAGCAGTTCCTCGCCGCGATGGTGTGTCTCGGCCTCTTCACCGGCGCGCGCGTCTGCGAGCAGGTGCGGGCCGGGATCAACTCGCTCTCGAGGGGCCAGAAGAGCGCCGCCCTCGCCCTCGGCTTCACGCTCCCGCAGACCTACCGCCACGTGCTCATGCCGATGGCGTTCCGGCTCATCGTGCCGCCGCTCACCTCGGAGCTGCTCAACATCTTCAAGAACTCGGCGGTCGCGTCCACCATCGGTCTCCTCGAGCTGGCGGCCGAGGGGCGACAGCTGGTGGACTACACCGCCCAGCCCTACGAGTCGTTCATCGCGGTCACGCTCACGTACGCCGCCATCAACGTCGTCCTGATGGGCGTGATGCGCGTCGTCGAGGGCCGCGCCCGCGTGCCCGGCTTCATCGGGGGGCGGTGAGCCATGCCCTACGACTTCGACTGGAGCTCCATCCCCGGCGCGCTGCCCTTCCTGTGGGAGGGGATGAAGCTCACCCTCGAGATCACCCTCACGGCCATCGCGGCCGGGATCGTCTGGGGCACGCTCCTCGCCATGATGCGGCTGTCGGGGAACCGGGTGCTGTCCTGGTTCGCGGCCATCTACGTGAACGTCTTCCGGTCGATCCCGCTCATCATGGTGCTGCTCTGGTTCTTCCTCATCGTGCCGGCGGTGATGGAGGCCCTCTTCCACTTCGGGCGCCCCAAGGACACCCGGCTCACCTCGGCCATGGTCGCCTTCGCGCTCTTCGAGGCCGCCTACTACTCCGAGATCATCCGCGCCGGCATCCAGAGCGTCTCGCGCGGCCAGTCGAGCGCGGCGCTCGCGCTCGGCATGACGTACGGTCAGTCGATGCGGTACGTCATCCTGCCACAGGCCTTCCGCAACATGATCCCGCTCCTGCTCACGCAGGGGGTGATCCTCTTCCAGGACACCTCGCTCGTGTACGTGAGCGCGCTGGCCGATTTCTTCGGCGTCGCCGCGAAGGTGGGCGACCGCGACGGGCGGATGGTGGAGCTCCTGCTCTTCGCCGGCGCGGTCTACTTCGTCATCTGCTACGCCATCTCGACCCTCGTGAAGCGCTACCAGAACAGGCTCTCCACATGATCTCCATCCGGAACGTCAGCAAGCTCTACGGCAGCTTCCAGGCGCTGAAGGACTGCTCGACCGAGGTGAGCAAGGGCGAGGTGATCGTCGTGTGCGGGCCGTCCGGCTCGGGGAAGTCCACGCTCATCAAGTGCGTGAACGGCCTCGAGACCTTCCAGAAGGGCGAGATCGTCGTGAACGGCACCTCGGTCGCCGACCGCAAGACGAACCTCCCGAAGCTCCGCGCCCACGTGGGGATGGTCTTCCAACACTTCGAGCTCTTCCCGCACATGTCGATCACGCAGAACCTGACCATCGCCCAGGCGAAGGTGCTGGGGCGAAGCGAGGAGGAGGCGCTCGCGAAGGGCCTGAAGCTCCTCGACCGCGTCGGGCTCCGGTCCCAGGCCGACAAGTTCCCCGGGCAGCTCTCGGGTGGCCAGCAGCAGCGCGTCGCCATCGCGCGCGCGCTCGCCATGGACCCCATCTGCATGCTGTTCGACGAGCCGACCTCGGCCCTCGACCCGGAGATGATCAACGAGGTCCTCGACGTCATGGTCGCGCTGGCGAAGGAGGGCATGACCATGATGTGCGTGACCCACGAGATGGGCTTCGCGCGCAAGGTCGCCCACCGCGTCGTCTTCATGGATCGCGGCGAGATCCTCGAGGATGCGAAGACGGACGACTTCTTCGGCCGACCACGCTCCGAGCGCGCGCAGCAGTTCCTATCGAAGATCCTGTCGCATTGAGCGGGGCGGGCTGCCCCCGGGCGCTCGCCTCGCTCGCGTCAGGGCTTCGCCGAGGCCTGCGACTCCTTCGCGAACCAGATGAGCGCCTCGAGGGCGTTCGTGGTGGTGAGGATGCCCACCAGGTCGCCGTGCGCGTTCACGACGGTGACGCCGTTCAGCTTCCGGTCGCGGATGAGCTGGGCCGCGTCGGCGAGGTCGGTGTCGGGCGTGACGGTGTGCGGCTTCGGGTTCATCGCCTCGGTGACGGGCGTGCGCGCGAGCAGGTAGTGCAGCTCCCAGGTGTCGAGCGAGCTCGACTTGCCGGGCGAGAAGGTGAGCAGCATCCGCTCCGTGACGATCCCGACGAGCTTGCCGTTCTTCATCACCGGGAGCCGTCGGATGTTCTTCTCCTTGAGGAGGTGGATCGCCTCGACGATGGTCGCGTCCGCGTCGATGGTGATCGGGTTGGGCGTCATCCAGTCACCGACCTTCGTCTTCGTCATGGCTCAGGCTCGCCTTTCGCCGTTCTTCGTGCTCGCCGACCGGTTCATGGGCGAGTCTGAGGGATTTCCGGGCTTGCTACGCTTCGCTTCGCAAACCCTCAACCTGGGGGGAGCGAGCGCCGCTCCCCCCAGACCCCCCACCTGAACCCGACCGGATCGGCTCAACACGAGTCAGATCCCCAAGTATGCCTTCTTGACGTGCTCGTTGCCCAGGAGCTCGGGCCCGGGGCCCGAGAGGACGACGCGACCGGTCTCGAGCACGAAGGCGCGGTGCGCGATGCGGAGCGATTGGAACACGTTCTGCTCCACCAGCAGGATGCTCGTCCCCTGCCGGTTGATCTCCGCGATGATGTCGAAGATGTTCTTCACGAAGAGCGGCGAGAGGCCGAGCGACGGCTCGTCCAGGAGGAGCAGCTTCGGGCTCGACATGAGACCGCGCGCGATGGCCAGCATCTGCTGCTCGCCGCCCGACATGGTACCGCCCAGCTGCCGCTGGCGCTCGCGAAGGCGGGGGAAGAGGCTGAACGCCCGCTCGACGTTCCGGGCGCGATCCTTGCGCGTGGAGGGCAGGTAGGAGCCCATGCGCAGGTTCTCGAGCACGGTCATCTCGGGGAAGATGCGCCGCCCCTCGGGCACCTGCACCACGCCGAGCTCGACCACCTCGTGCGACTCGAGGCGGGCGAGGTCCTGGCCCTGGAAGGTGATGGCGCCCGCGCCGGGACGCAGGAGCCGGGAGACGTTCTTGAGGGTGGTGGACTTGCCGGCCCCGTTCGCGCCGACGACGGTCACGATCTCGCCCTCGCGCACGTCGAGGTCGACGTCCCACAGCACGCGCAGGTCGCCGTAGCTGAACGAGAGCTTCCGGATCTCGAGGAGGCTACTCAAAGGCTTCCCCCAGGTAGGCGGCGACGACGTCCTTGTTGGCGACGATCTCCTTCGGCAGGCCCTCGGCGAGCTTCTCGCCCGAGTTGAGCACCACGATGCGGTCGCTGATCCGCATGATGGCCTTCATGTCGTGCTCGATCACCATCTGCGTGATGCCGCGCGACTTCGTGTCGAGGATGAGCGCGATGATCTCCTCGCTCTCGGCGGGATTGAGGCCGCCCATCACCTCGTCGAGCAGGAGCAGGCGCGGCTGCGTCGCCATCACGCGCGCCACCTCCAGCTTCTTCCGCTCGCCGATGGGGAGGCCGCCCGCGAGCGCGTCCGCCTTGTGATCCATGCGGACGTGGCGGAGCTGCTGCATCGCCATCTCCGCCGCGACCGGGAGGCGGTTCGTGCGCGCCAGCGCGCCCACCATGACGTTGTCGAGCACGGTCATGTTGGCGAGCGGGCGCACCTTCTGCCAGGTGCGCGCCATGCCGAGCTTGCAGACGCGATCCGGCGTGAGGCCGTTCACCCGGTACCCGCGGAAGAGGACGTCCCCGCGCGACGGCGGGTAGAACCCGGTGATGCAGTTGAAGAGGGTGGTCTTGCCGGCGCCGTTCGGGCCGATGAGGCCCATGATCATCCCCTCGTCCATGGAGAAGGAGACGTCGGAGTTGGCCGCGAGCCCGCCGAAGAACTTGGACACGTTCCGGATCTCGAGGATGGGCGTCGCCATCACACGTTCCCCTTCGCCTGCGCCCCGGCCGTGACATCGGCCTCGCGCCGCCGGCGCGCGAGGAGCTTCTTCGCGAACCCGAGCACGCCGTCGGGCATGAACAGGATCACGATCACGACCAGGATGCCGTAGATGAGCGCGTGCGCGTGCGCCAGGTTCTCCTTCAGGAAGAGCCCGGTCCGCGACGTCTCCTCCACGAGGCCGATCTTGAAGAGGGCCTCCGAGAGGAGGTTCGCGCGCAACCCCTCCGAGAGCGGCACCAGCACGAGCGCTCCCACCACGGGCCCCGCGATGGTGCCGATGCCGCCGATGATGCAGATGAGGACGAACTGGACCGAGATCTCGACGGCCAGGACCGTCCCCGGGTCGATGAACCCCACGTAGAGCGCGTAGAACGCGCCCGACCAGGCCGTGAAGAACGCCGAGATGGCGAGCGCCACGTTCTTGTAGACGGTGAGCGGGATGCCGAGCGAGTGCGCCGCGTCCTGATCCTCCCGGATCGCCTGGAAGAAGTAGCCCAGCTTCGAGTGTTGCACGCCCCAGTTCACGGCGATGGTGATCGCCGCGAGCACGAGGCCGATGTAGTAGAAGGGCACCTTCGAGTTGAAGTCCGTGATGGTGAGGCCGCCGATCTGGAGCGGCGGTATCTCGCTCACCAGGATTCCCTCGGCGCCGTTCGTCACGTCCTTCCAGTTGAGCGTGACGAGGCGGAGGATCTCGGCCACCGCGATCGACGCGAGCACGAAGTACGGGCCGCGCAGGCGGAAGGTGATCGACCCGATCACGACGGCCAGGATGACCGCGAGGAAGACGGCGATCCAGACGCCCCACCACGGCGGCACGTGCCGGAACTGGAGCAGCATGAGGGTGGCGTAGGCGCCGAGCCCGAAGTAGGCGGCGTGGCCCACCGAGTACTGGCCGGTGTAGCCGCCGAGCACGTTCCAGCTCTCGCCCTGGATGACGGTGAGGAAGAGCAGGATCATGACGTGGAGCGCGTACGGGCTCTCGACGCCGAGCGGCAAGGCGAGGAGGGCGAGCGCGATCACCGCGAGCGCGACGAGCGACGCGACGGGGGGGCGGCGGGTGCGGGCGGGGGCAGGGATCATGGGGCGCTCACATCCGCGACTTGCCGAGGAGGCCGGACGGCTTCACGAGCAGGACGATCAGGAAGAGGCCGTAGACGAACAGCTCCTTCAGCCCCGAGGTCACGTAGGACGCGGCGAGCGACTCGACCGCGCCGATGATGACGCCGCCCAGCGTCGCGCCGATGATGCTGCCCATCCCCCCCAGCACGACCACGACGAACGCCTTCAGCGTGAAGGCGCCGCCCACCTGCGGGAAGATGTAGTAGGTGGGCGAGACGAGCGCGCCGGCGGTCCCGGCGAGCGCGGTGCCGAGGCCGAAGGCGATGACGCCCATGCGGCGCACGTTCACGCCCATGAGCTGCGCCGCCTCGCGATCCTGGGCCGTGGCGCGGATGGCCTGCCCGACGTCGGTCTTGATGAGGAACCAGTACAGCGCGCCCGTGATGAGCGCCGTGATGACGAACGAGACGAGGAGCGGCTGCGAGAACGGGATGCCGCCGAGCATCACCGTGCCGGACGAGTACTTCGTGCTGAGGATCTTGTAGTCGGAGGTGAAGATCAGCAGCACCATGTTGCTCATGATGAGCCCGAGCCCGATGGTGAGCAGGATCTGGTTCTGCGGCAGCGCGTTGAGCACGCGCTGGATGAAAACGCGCTGCAAGAGCGCCCCGAACAGGAACATGATCGGGATGACGATCACGACCGAGAGGAAGGGGTCGATCCCGGCGAGCGTGAAGAGGTAGAAGGTGAGGTACATCCCCACCATGAGCAGATCGCCGTGCGCGAAGTTGATGACGCGCATGACGCCGAAGATGAGCGTGAGGCCGATCCCGGTGAGCGCGTAGACGCCCCCCACCAGGATCCCGCTCAGGAGCGACTGGACGAAGACGGTCATCGGGCGATCCCTCTCCCGGCCGCTTGACTGTCTGTGCGGATGGGCCGCCCCGGGAGCCCCGGGCACCCGCTCTGGAATGTGTAGCGGGCCACCTTGTAAAAAGAAAGGAAAGGGCGCCCGCGGCCTCCACGGCCGGGGCGCCCCGATGAAGCCGGACGGCTCGACTAGAACGTGTACTGCGACGACAGCACGGTCTGGTAGCCGTGGAGGCGGGTGTCGAAGGCCGTCGCGAGGGTCGCGCCGGAGCGAACCGACGTGTACGTGTACGCGCCCTCGGCGCTGAACTTCAGGCTCTTCGAGGCGGCGAAGATGATCCCGGCGGACGCGATCGAGTTGCGGGTGCGGTTACCCGTCAGGATGTCCTCTGCGAACGGCCGCTCGACGCCGTAGCCGCCCGTGAGCTGGATCTCGTCGATGGGCGTCAGGATGCCCTGCGCCCAGAAGCCCTTCGTCCGCTTGTTGACGACGTTCGTCAGGGCGGTGCCGGAGGTGACGGGGTTCACGCCGCCCTGGCCCAGGTGCGCGAAGTACATGTCGGCGTTACGGCCGATGAAGGCCTCGCCGCGCACCTCGACGTACGGGAACTTGAGGACGGCATCGAGGCCGCCGATGGCCGAGGTGAGATCCTTGGTCGCGCCATTGGGCGTGAAGGTGGACTGGGCGGTGGCGGTGGCGGCGTTGAAGGTGCCGAGGTCGTAGCGCTCCCTGTGGTACGAGCCCGAGACGCCGATCTCGCCCGAGGCCATCGGGGACTTGTAGCGGCCGGCGACGCGACCCTCGAGCTGAGGCCACCGGGACCGATTGCCGGAGCTGAGGGAGGGATTCTCCTGGTCCGCGCCCTGGCTCGCGAAGATGTTCTGGTCCATCGGGTCCTCGACCGCGGCCTGGACCGTGATCCCGGTGTCCTTGCCGAGGTCGCCGGAGAGCTTCACCATCGGCGAGCGGGTGTAGAGGTTGCCCGCGTTCTGGAAGAGCGGCGTGCCGATGTAGCCGAGCGTCACCGCGAAGAGCGGGTTCACGAGGCCGTAGTCCTGGCCCATGAGCAGCGTCACCTTGGCGTCGGGGTCACCCCAGGTGGCCGTCGCGAAGCCGAGGCGCATGCGCGCGATCGGCTTGTACCAGTCGAAGTTCGACGCCTGCGTCGAGTTCTGGACGTTCTGGTTGGCCGAGACCACGAACCCGAAGCCGAAGTCGGCCTCGAGGACGGCGCCGAGCTTCGCGCCGAGCGCCTCGGCGCCGGCAATCCGGACGCCGATGCGGTTGTAGCGCGAGCTGAGGAGGAAGCCGCGGTCGTTGAGGGCGCCAGGGTTGACGGCGTACTGCGGATAGTCATCGTTTGAGAACGGCCGCGAGTTGAAGAACGCGTTCGTCAGGATGAAGCCGTACGGCGTGAACGTCACCTTGGTCGGCGCGGCCGGAGGCGGCGCAGGAACTGCGGGTGGCGTCGGCGAGGCCTGGGACGGCTGTTCAGGGGCCGGCGTGGGCATCTGGGCGCGCCCGGTCAAGGGCAACACAGCGACGAAGGCTGCAAGGAACAGCGAGCCAAGTCTCATTCTATTGCCTCCAAAGCTTAGGGATGCGGGGACTCGAAACCCTCGCGGGTTCCGAGCCTTCTAGCACAGCAGGCGGACAAGCGACCAACTAAAAGCCTCCTCGCCCCGCAGCCCTTGCAGGGGAACGCCTGCTGTTTTTGCGCAAACGCCACCTCACTGCCTCACTATTGTCAAATGGTTACCGCGCCGTGTCACATGGTCAAGGGGCGGAAGTCAGAAAAGGCCCACATTTGGCCCCAATGGCGCACATGTGGTGCGCGGGTGCCCAATCAGGCGACATCGCCGCCCAGGTAGGCCGCGCGGACGCGCTCGTCGGCCGCCAGCGTCACGGAGGGGCCGTGCAGCGCGATCTGCCCCCGCTCCAGCACGTACGCGTAGTCCGAGATGGCGAGCGCCGTGCGGGCGTTCTGCTCGACGAGGAGGATGGTCGTGCCCTCGCGGTGGATGGCGGCGAGGAGCTCGAAGATGCGCTCGACGAGGAGCGGCGCGAGGCCCATCGACGGCTCGTCGAGCATGAGCACCCGCGGGCTCGCGAGCAGCCCGCGCGCGATCGCGAGCATCTGCTGCTCGCCCCCCGAGAGGGTCCCTGCGAGCGCGCCGCGCCGATCGCCGAGGACCGGGAAGCGCGCGTACTCGCGGTCGAGGAGCGCGGAGCGCTCGCGCGGCGGGACGGCGCGCGCGCGGCTCTCGACGGCGAGGACGAGGTTCTCCTCGATGGTCATGCGCGCCAGGATGGCCCGCCCCTCGGGGACGAGGACGAGACCGGCGGCGACCGCGGCGTGCGCCGGGAACCCGGTCACGTCCCGGCCGTCGAGGAGGACGTGGCCCGCTCGCGGCGCGACGAGGCCCGAGAGGGCGGCGAGCGTGCTGCTCTTGCCGGCGCCGTTCGGCCCGATGAGCGTCACCATCTGCCCGGCGAGCACCGAGAGCGAGAGGCCGCGGACGGCATGCACGTGGCCGTAGCTCACGTGGAGGTCTCGCACCTCGAGGAGCGGCGCCGCCGTCGCGCTCATCGCCGGGTCCCCAGGTAGGCGTCGATCACCGCGGGGTCCCTCGCCACCTCCGCCGGGGCGCCGTCGGCGATGACGCGCCCGAAGTTGAGGACGGTGACGCTGTCGCAGATGCGCATCACGAGCGGCACGTTGTGCTCCACCAGCAGCACGGAGTGTCCGAGGCGCGCCACCTCGCGGATGAGGGTCGCCACCGCGTCCACCTCGCCCGGGTTCATGCCCGCGGTCGGCTCGTCGAGGAGCAGGACGCGCGGCTCGGAGCCGAGCGCGCGCGCGATCTCGACCCGGCGCTGCTCGCCGTACGAGAGGTTCCCCGCCTTCTCGTGGGCGCGCCCGGCGAGCCCGACGCGCTCGAGGAGCCCGAGGGCCCGCTCCGTCGCTGCGCGCTCCTCCCGGGCCGCGGAGGGCAGGAACAGCATGCGCTTCCAGAGCGGCGCGTCGCGGCGCAGGTGCTCGCCCACGAGCACGTTGTCGGCGGCGGAGAGCGCGCCGAAGAGCCGGATGTTCTGGAAGGTCCGCGTCACCCCGAGCGCAGCGATGCGGTGCGGCGGCAGCCCGTCCGTGCGGCGGCCGTCGACGCGGATCGCGCCCGAGGTGGGCCGGAGCAGCCCGGACACGAGGTTGAGGAGCGTGGTCTTGCCCGCGCCGTTCGGCCCGATGAGACCGTGCACCTTCCCGGCGGCGACGCCGAAGCTCGCGCCGTCCACGGCGCGCACCCCGCCGAAGGCGCGCGCCACGCCCTCAACCGACAGGAGCATGGCGCGCCCTCCGCTCGTCTCGCCAGGTCCGGACGCGCTCCGGCAGCGCCACGATCCCGTTCGGCAGGAAGATGATGACCGCGAGCAGCACGAGCCCGTTCACGAAGAGCCGCAGGGGGCCGGGCTGCAGCCCGGTGAGGCGCGACACCTCGCGCAGGATCTCGGGGAGGAGCGTCAGGAACGCCGCCCCGAGCACCGGTCCGGCCACGCGCGCGACGCCACCCACCACGGCGTAGACGAGCATGTCCACGACGCGCCCGAACCCGTATCCGCTCGGCGCCACCATGAAGGTGAGGTGCGCCTCGAGGCCCCCCGCGAGCCCGGCGAGGGCCGCCCCGAGCACGAACATCGCGAGCTTGTGCGCGGTGGTGTCGATCCCCATCGTGCGCGCGGCGGGCTCGTCCTGCCGGATCGACTCGAGCGCGTAGCCCGTCTTCGATCCCCGGAGGCGCCACAGCACGAACACCGCCAGCGCGAGGCAGAGGTAGATGATGCCGGGGCCGGCGCGCTGCGGGACGGCGACGAGGCCGAGCGCGCCGTTCGTGTAGTCCCAGTTCACGAACCCGAGCCGCACCACCTCCCCGAAGCCGACCGTCGCGATGGCGAGGAAGACGCCGCGCAGCCGCAGCACGGGCAGGCCGAGCGGGACCGCGACGAGCGCCGGGACGAGCGCCCCGGCGGCGAGCACCGCCGCGAAGGGCACGCCGGGGTGGTGGAGCGTGAGGAGCGCCGCCGCGTACCCGCCCATCGCCATGAAGCCGGCGTTCGCGAGCGAGAGCTGGCCGCAGGAGAGCGTCGTGTACACCGAGAGCGCGAGGAGCGCGTTCACCCCGATGAAGCCGACGACCGACTGGTAGGTGAGCCACAGATCCCGGAGCGCCTCGACGTTCACCGGGATCCCTCAGGCGAGCCGCGTGGCCGCCTGGCCGAGCAGGCCGCGGGGGCGCACGAGCAGGACGAGGAAGAGCACGGCGAACGAGACCGCGTCGCGGTAGCTCGAGCCGAGCTGGGCGGTCGTGAACACCTCGACGAGCCCCATGCCGTAGCCGGCGAGCACGGCGCCCGGCATGCTGCCCATCCCTCCCACGATGATGACGGCGAGCCCCTTCAGCTCGACGCTCCGGCCCATGTCGGGCGAGACGTTGTTGAACGCGAGCCCGAAGAGGACGCCGGCGGCGCCGCCGAGCGCGGACGAGATGAAGAACGACGCGGCGATGACGCGGTCGACGTTCACCCCCAGGATGCGCGCTGCGAGCGGGCTCTCCGCCACGGCGCGGATCTGGCGACCGAGCTTCGTCCTGCGCACGAGCCAGGTGAGCGCGCCCATCATCGCCACCGAGATGCCGATGATGACCATCTGGACCTCGGAGACGACGGCGCCGCCGACGTGGAGGTGGCGATCGGGGACCGAGCCGAAGGGGAAGCGCGACACGTCGGGTCCCCACAGGCCGATCGCGATCGACTCGAAGACGGTCGCGGCGGCGAGCGACGAGATGAGCCCCGAGATGTTCGAGTCGGCGCGGCCGCGCAGCGGCCGGAACGCGACCCGCTCGAGCAGGATCCCGAGGAGCCCCGCGGCGGCGACGGCGAGGGGGAGCGCGACCAGCATGTGGAGGTGGAACGCCGAGACGAGCGTCAGCGCGATGAAGGCGCACAGCATGAAGACGGCCTGGTGGGCCAGGTTCAGGATGTCGAGCACCCCGAACACGAGCGTGTACCCGAGCGCGAAGAGCGCGTAGATGCTCCCCAGGAACACCCCGTTGACGATCTGCTGGCCCACGTCGGCTCGCGCGGCCGGCTACTCGACGATCTGGAACTTCCCGTCCTTCACCACCTGGACCGCGGGCTCGTGCTGGCCGTCGCGCGCCGGCGTGAAGGAGAGCTTGCCGAGCGGCGTGTCGAGGTCCTTCACCTTGGCCAGCCCCGCCTTGATGTCGTCGCGGCCGCCCTTGCCGCCCGCGGCGCGGATCGCCGCGGCGATGACGTGGACGCCGGTGTAGGCCTGCGCCGCGAACTGGTCGGCCGCGAACCCTCGCGCGGCCATCGCCTTCTTGAAGCGCTCGTTGGCGGGGGCGGGGCTCGCCGCGTTCCAGGCGGTGCCGACCAGCACGCCCTCGGCCGCCGCGCCCGCGTTCTTGATGAAGGCGGGGCTGTTGAAGCCGTTGCCGCCCAGGATGGGCCCGGTCCAGCCCAGCTGGCGCGCCTGCGCGACGATGGCCGACGCGTTGTCCGCGAGGGCGGAGACGACGAGGATGTCGGGGCCGAGGCCCTTCAGCGCGGTGAGCTGCGCGTTGAAGTCGCGGTCGGGCTTGGCGAACGTCTGGGTGCCGAGGACCTTCACGCCGAGCGAGTCGAGCGTCGCCCTCATCACGTCGTAGCCCGCCTTCGTGAAGACGTCGTCGTTCCCGTACAGCACGCCCGCCGTCTTGAACTTGAGCTTCTCCTGCGCCTTCTTCATGGCGCCGGGGATGACCTGCTTCTCCGTGAGCGAGACGCGCCAGATGAAGTCGCCGATGTCGGTGATGCCGGTGGGCGCGGTGTTCGAGACGGCGACCACGGGGACGCGCGCCATCTGCGCGATCGGGTCGGCGGCGGTCGCGGTGGTGGAGAGGGTGGGGCCGATGATCGCGCTCACCTTGTACTGGTTGATGAAGCGCTGGTAGACGTTGATGCCCTGCTCCTTGACCGAGCCGTCGTCCTCGAAGATCGCCTCGAGCTTCACGCCGGGGATGAGCTTCCCCGCGTTGATCTCGTCGACCGCGAGCTGGATCCCGTTCTTCTGGGTCGCGCCGTAGACGGCGGCCGCGCCGGTCATGCTGAGCGCGGCACCGATCTTCACGTTGCGTGCGTCCTGGGCGGAGGCGGTCCCGGCCGCGAGGAGCGCCGCGAGGGCGAGCAGCGGATGACGGAAATCAAGCAGCATGTGGGGGACCTCCCGGTGTCGAGGGTGAAACGCTCCTACACCACCGCATGGGGCTCCGCAAGGGAACTGCGCGCAGCTCCTTCGCTTTGGCGCAAGGTTCACGCACCGGCACTTGCAAAAAATGCGTGGGCCGTGTGAAGAGGTGTGACCACATCCGGTACGCCGAGATGACGCTCGGCGAAGCAAGCGGTTGCTGTCCCACCACGGAGGTAACCAGACGTGAGACTCCTCGCTCTCGCAGCTGCCTCGCTCCTCGGCTTCTCGGCAACCGCCCTCGCGCAGGAGGCGAAGCCGGCGGAAGGCGCCCCGCCCGCCGAGGCGCCGAAGCCGCCGCCGCCGCCGCAGTTCAAGTTCGAGCTCCACGGCTTCGTCTCGGGGTCGATCTACGCGCAGGACGCGAACCTGGGCGTGAGCGAGGGCCAGCAGGCGCTCTTCGTGAACGCGCAGACCGCCGCGGCCCGGGCGCCCAACACGGACAAGCTCGTCCTCGGCGGCGATGTCCGGCAGTCTCGCTTCAACTTCTCGCTCGCCGGCCCCCAGGTCCTCTCCGGCGCGACGCCGAAGGCAGTCCTCGAGATCGACTTCTTCGGCGGGTACGGCTCGGGCAATTACGGCGACGTCTCGCTCCTGCCGCGGCTCCGCTTCGCGTATGGCGAGCTGAACTGGGGCGCGAACCGCATCCAGGTGGGCCAGAACAACGACCTCATCTTCGCCATGGCCCCCGTCTCGCTCGCGCACATCGCGTTCCCGTACGGCTACGGCTCGGGCAACATCGGCTGGCGGCGCCCCGGCGTGTTCGGGTACCACTCGGTGGGTCCGAAGAGCGGCACGAACGTCGAGCTCGCGTGGGAGGTGGGCAAGGCGAACTGGGCGGACCAGGGCAATCAGCCCAATGCGACCGCCGGTGTGGGCGGTCCCGCCATCGGCGGCAACGGCATCGGCAGCAACGTGGTGGGCGCGGGCGGTGACAAGTACGGCTTCGGGCTGGGCCAGGCGTCGGGCCTGCCGGCCGTGGAGGCGCGCCTGACCGCCGCGAGCGGCACCATGGCGTCCGCCTTCGTCACCGGGCACTGGCACAAGGTCGATCGGTCGGGCGTGGACGCCCAGTCGTCCGTCGCGACCGGAAACGCCGCTCTCGACGTCGTCGCCGGCAACGCGGGCTTCAGGGTCGTGGGCGGCCCGGTCACGCTCGCCGCGACCGGCTTCGTCGGCAAGAACCTGGCGCCGATCATCGGCGACTTCCTCCAGTTCCAGCCCAACACGGTGCGCGACGTCCACGAGTACGGCGGCTGGGTGCAGGCCGGCTTCAACTTCACGAAGGAGCTCTCGCTCTGGGGCTACATCGGCGTGGACAAGCCGAAGTTCGAGGACGCGGTCGCCGCCGGCTACACGCGCGTGCAGAACGTGACGAGCACGGGGATGCTCCAGTACCGCGAGGCCGGGTACGCGCTGGGGTTCGAGTGGATCCACTTCCACACCACGACGCGGGTGCCGGCGTCGGGCACGACGCCCAACCTGTCGGGCGCGCTCAACGGCAACCAGTGGATCGCCTCGGCGAACTACTTCTTCTAGCCCCGAGGGAAGTTGAGGAAGGGGGCCCCTGTCGCGCAATCGCGGCGGGGGCCTTCGTGTATTCAGGCGCGGTCGGGGTCGGGGTCGAGGTCGAGGTCGGGGTCGGGGTCGGGCAGGGGTGTCGTCCCCCTCGCCCCGCGAAGCGGGGAGAGGGCCGGGTCGCGATCGCGGTCGCGGTCGGAGTCGCATTCGGGCACGCTCGCGCCAGCCGTCCCTCGCGGTTCCACGGCACGCACTTCGGCTGGCACTCGCGTGCAACGCTCTCGTCACGCTCGCGTGCGGCGCGCGAGGTCTCGTTCATGGCGGCTCCTTCGGCTCGGTGAAAGGAGCCGCCATGAACGAGATCCCTCTTCTTCCTCACCACAAGCTCTTCGCCTACGGTGTCGCCCGCGACCTC
>DASWDS010000472.1:0-10361 GCA_036395165.1 Anaeromyxobacteraceae bacterium
CGCGATCGCGAGCGCCTTCCGCGTCTTCTCGCGGATCTTCTCGTCGCCCTTGATCTTCTGGTACGCCTTCACGACGCGCTCCTCGTGCTTGGCGTTCTGCGCCTCGAGCTCGGCGATCCGCCTCTTCGCGTCCGACAGCCTGCGCTCCGCCTCCGCGCCCGCCCCGTCGACCTGCGCGCGCGCCGTGGAGAGATCGCTGCGCAACTTCTCGAGCTCCGGCCTGAGCGCGGCGAGGTCCTCCTCGTGCTCGGACGCCCGGCGCTTCGTGGCGTCGAGCTCGCGGGCGAGCGCCTCGGCGCGCTCGCGCGCCTGCTCCGCCTCCGCCGCCTTGAGCGAGGACGCCTGTTCGGCCTCCTCGAGCCGGAGCTTCAGCCCCGCGCTCTCCTGCTCCGCGACGGCGGCGCGCGCCTCGGCCGCCGACCCGGCGTCCTCGGCGTCGTGGCGCGCCTGTTCCTCGCGGAGCGTGCGCTCGGCGTGCTCCTTCACCTCGACCTCGAGCGACCTCACGAGGTCCTCGGCGCGGCGCGTGTCCTCCCGCGACGACGCGAGCTCCTCCTCGGCGCGCTTCGTGGCCGCCTCGGCCGCGCGCGCGCGCTCCTCGGAGCGGCCCTCGAGCTGGCGCGTCCCGGCGCGGTGCTGGTCGAGCTCGGCGCGCCGGCGCTCGGAGGCCTCGTTCGCGCGCGACACCTCGATGAGGAGCTCGGAGACGCGATCCTGGAGCCGCTGGATCTCCGCGTCCTTGTCGCGGTCCTCGGCGGCCGCCACCGGTGGCGGCGGCACGAGCACCGCGCGCGAGAGCTGCGGCGCGGGCCGCTGCGCCGCGCTGGTCGCGCGGATGGGCGGTGGCGCGGGGGCGGGCGGCTCCGGCTCGTCGAGGAGCGCGGCCATCCCGGCGAGGTCGGCATCGCCAGGATCGTCGGCGCCGAGCGCCGCGAGCGCCGCATCGGCCTCCTCGCCGAGCCTGTCGATCTCCGGGGTCGCCTCGACCTCCTCGTCCGAGAGGAGCGACGCGGCGTCCGTCAGCTCGTCCTGCGCGGACGGGGCGGCAGGCGCCGCCGCGGCAGGAGCCTCCGACGAGAGGCTCTCGAACGCCTCGTCGAGGAGCTTCAGATCGTCGTCCTCGGCGCCCGCGCTCGACACCGTCTCGCCGGAGTCGAGCGCCTCGGCCCCGAGCCCTTCGAGCTCGATGTCGTCGAGCGTGACCACGTCCTCCGCGGGAGCGTTCTCGGGCTCCGGCGGGACCTCGACGAGCGCGGCGATCTTCTTCAGCAGCGTGGCCGCGTCGAAGGGCTTGATGAGGTAGTCCTCGGCGCGCGTCTTCAGCTTCTTGTGCTGCTCGAACGTCTCGAGCGTGGCCTCGGCGCTGATGATGACGAGCGGGATCGACTTGAGGTGGTCGTCCTTCTTGAGCTTGTTGCAGACGGAGTAGCCAGACATCTTCGGGAGCTCGACGCAGAGCACGATGAGGTCGGGGCGATCCGCCTTCGCGAGGTCGAGCCCCTCCTTCCCGTCGCCGGTGACGCGCGCCTCGAGCCCGCGCGCCTCGATCGCCGCCGAGAGCTCCCGGGCGAAGGGGCCGTCACTCTCGATGAGCAGGATCTTCTTGGACATGCGCTTTCCCGGACGGCGCCTCGAGGGCGGCGGTCGCCCAGCGCGAGAGCCGCGAAAAATGTTGGGAAATTCTACTGTTGTCTCGGAAGGGCTGTCAAAGGACCGGCCGGCCGGCGATCACCGGTCGGAGAGCCCCTGCGCCGTCTGCACGAGGCGGGCGAGGTCGTCCTCGTCGAGATCCGAGACGAGCGAGTAGACGATCTCGTTGCGGCGCCAGACCGCCACGTTGAAGCCGCGCGAGTTGATGAGCCGGACGGTCGCGGGTCCCGCCTGCACGACGCGCCCGATCTCGCCGAAGCGGCGCTCGGGATCGTCGAGGATGAAGAGGCCGAGGTGGCCCCGCGGCAGGTCGTAGCGGACGTAGGCGGCGGGCCGATCCTGGATGTGCGAGAGCCGCGCTCCGACGAGGTGCACGTCGCCGTTCCTGAACCGGAGCGGAGCGGCGTTGAAGTCGAGCTTGCCGGCGAACCACCTCGCCACCGAGTCGGGGCCGACGGCGGCGGCGGTCACCTCGAGCGGGAGGTCGCGCGTGTGCTTCCGGACGGCCTCGTCGACGAGCGGATCGCTGCCGCCGTGGGTGGCGAAGACGAGCAGGACGCCGGCGGCGCACGCCGCGAGCGCCGCGATCGGCACCGGCGCGAGCAGCCGTCGCCAGAGCGGCTTCCGGTCGTGGACGAGCGAGAGGTGGATGCGCTCGCGCAGCGCCTGGGGGGCGGCGCCCGCGCCGCTGCCGGGGCCCATCGCCGCCTGGAGGCTCGCCCGCAGCGCCGCGCGCGTCTTCCCCTCGAGCTCGGCGAGGCGGCGGCACCGCTCGCACCCGGCGAGGTGCTCGTCGGCCTCGCCCTGCTCGCGCGCGGCGAGCTCGCCGTCGAGGTACGCGTCGATGCTGCGCGCCAGCTCGGCACAGTTCATCGCGGCGCTCGCTTCGTCGGGGTCGATGGACATGGGCGTCCGGTGCGGATCAGGCGGTCTTGCCGCGGCGACGGCGGAACGCCTCGAGATCGATCGCCTCGCCTTCCGGCGTCGCGCGCAGGACGCCCGCGACGACGGCGTAGCCTGCGAGCGCCTTCTGCAGCAGGCGGCGCCCGCGGTAGAGGCGGCTCATCACGGTCCCGACCGGCACGTCGAGGATCTCGGCGATCTCCTTGTAGGAGAACTCCTGCAAGTCGGCGAGGATCACGACCATGCGGAAGTCGATGGGGAGCGAGTCGACGGCGCGCAGCACGTCGTCGGAGAGCATCCGGTCGAAGAAGAACTGCTCCGGGTTCGCCGCGTACTCCGTCGCCTCGCGCGAGATGAAGCGCTCGTGCACCGCATCCCGCTCGGAGCCCTCGACGATGCTGCGCTCCTTCACGGACCGGCGGTAGCGGTTGATGAAGGTGTTCGTCAGGATCTTGAAGAGCCAGGCCTTGATGTTCGTGCCGCGCTCGAACTTCTCGAAGAAGCGGTAGGCGCGCAGGAACGTGTCCTGCACCAGGTCCTCCGCGTCGCGATCGTTCTTCGTAAGCCGCAGCGCCGCGGAGTAGAGCGGGTCCACGTGCTTCATGGCGAGCCGCTCGAACTCGTCGCGGGTCACGTCGTTCTTCTCGAGATCGAACATGTAGGTGGGAGGCTCCGATCCGTCTCTTATTCCGGGCGCCGAGGCGATGCTTCCTTCCCGATGAACCTCGAACAGGCTGGCGGGCGGTGCGATTCCCGCCTCGTCAGGGGGCGTGCGGGTGAGTGCGTGTAGGAGACCCGTCCGCTGGCAGCCAGAAGGTGCCTCCTCCCGGGGCACGCGTTATACGTGCCGCCTCAATGCAACTCCGCCTCCTCTTCGCAGACGCGCGCGGCGTCGTCTACGACCACCCGTCGCTCCTCGCGGCGGTGCGCTCGGGCGACGACGTCCTCGCCCCTCCCGGACGCCCTTCGCGGCTGCCGGAGGGGGGGGCGCTCTGCATGCTACCCGGCCGCCGCCCGGTCGGCATCGACCCCGAAACGGGTGAGCTCGTGACGCTGCGCGAGGTGAAGGTGGGGCGGCGCACCTTCGTCCCGCACGCGGTCGGCGCGACGCTGCCCCCCGGCTGGACGCGGGCGCTCCTCCCCGCCGCGGCGCGCCCCGCGCTCGCCCGCGCCGGCGAGGCGCCTGTGCTCCCGCAGTGGGCCTACACGGCCGCGGCGCTCGGCGAGGAGGGGCCGGTCGCGTTCGCGCTCCACACGGACCTGCGGCGGCACTGGAGCACCGCGACCCATTCGACCCCCGACCTCCCGGCGCGGGTGAAGGCGCGCCTCGCCGCGCCGGCGTCGGCCGCGAACCCCGTGTGGAGGCAGATCGCGCGCTGCGCGCTCGAGTGGCGCTGCTTCACCGCCCAGAACACCTTCTACGGTCGCGACGAGGGCGCGGTCCCGTCCTCCGCCGCCTGCAACGCCTCGTGCGTGGGATGCCTCTCCGAGCAGGAGGAGGGGATGCCTCCCTCGTCGCACGAGCGCATCGCCCGGCCGCCCTCGGCGGAGGAGATGGCGGAGGTGGCGGCCGAGCACCTCGCGACGGCCCGGGGCCGGGTGGTGGTGAGCTTCGGCCAGGGATGCGAGGGCGAGCCGCTCCTGCGCTGGCGCGAGATCGCGCGGGCCATCCGGCTCGTGCGCGCGCGCACGAGCCGCGGCTCCGTCAACGTCAACACCAACGGGTCGCTTCCGAGGGCGCTCGGCGAGCTCATCGACGCCGGGCTCGACGCCTGCCGCGTCTCGCTCAACAGCGCCTCCGAGGACCTCTACGCGGCCTACTACCGTCCGGCGGGCTATCGCCTCGCCGATGTGGTGCGGTCGATGAAGCTCGCGAAGGAGCGCGGCGCCTATCTGGCGCTCAACCTGCTCACGTTCCCGGGTGTGACCGACCGTGAAGAGGAGGCGGAGCGGCTGTGGCGGCTCGTGGCGGAGGTCGGCGCGGACCAGGTCCAGACGCGCTCGCTCGCCATCGACCCGGACGTCTACATGGCCCTCGCCCGCGACCGGGGTGGACGCGGGCGCGCGCTCGGGATGCGCGCGCTCCTCGACGGGCTGCGCCGCGCCCGGCCAGGCCTCGTGGTCGGCAACTTCGCGCGCGCGCGCTCCGAGCGCGCTCGACGCCAGGCCGAGCCATGAGCGAGGTCGCCGCCCGGCTGACGCTGCAGAAGGACCTGGCGCGCCACCTGCGCGCGGGCCACCCATGGGTCTTTCGCAAGGCCGTGGAGAAGGCGCCGCGCGGGCTCGAGGCGGGCGCCATCGTGGACGTCGTGGAGGGCGAGCGCTTCGTCGCGCGCGGCTACTACGATCCGCTGTCGGCCATCTCGGTGCGGATCCTCACCCGCGAGCCGGCCGAGGCGATCGACGCCGCCTTCTGGAGCCGCCGCGTGCAGCGCGCGCTGGCGCTCCGGCGCGAGCTCGTCCGCGGCACGAACGCGTTCAGGATGGTGCACGGCGAGTCGGACGGCCTCCCGGGCGTCGTCGCCGACCGCTACGACCGCTTCGCCGTCGTGAAGCTCTACTCGGCCGGGCTCGGCCCGCACCGCGCCCACATCGTGGAGGCGCTGCGTGACGCGGCGGGCGAGCTCGCTGGCGTGTACGGGCGCGACGAGGTCCCGCACGACGAGGAGGACGAGGACGCCGCGCCGCAGGGGAGGGTGCTGTGGGGCGCGGAGCCGCCCGAGCGCATCGCCGTCGACGAGCATGGGATGCGCCTCCTGGTGGACGTCCGGCGCGGCCAGAAGACCGGCACCTTCCTCGACCAGCGCGAGAACCGGCGCCTCGTGCGCGAGCTGGCGCAGGGCCGCGGCGAGGCGCTCAACTGCTTCTCCTACACGGGGGGCTTCTCGGTGGCCGCGGCGCTCGGCGGCGTGAAGCACGTCGTGAGCGTGGACGTGGATCGGGACGCCATCGCGCTCGCCCGCGACAACTTCCGCGAGAACGGGCTCGATCCCGCCGACCACGCCTTCGCCGCCGAGGACGCCTTCGAGCTCCTCGCCCGCTACAAGCGCGAGGGCCGCCGCTTCCAGCTCGTCATCTGCGACCCGCCGGCCTTCGCGAAGTCGCAGAAGGCGGTCGAGGCCGCCGTCGCCGGCTACGCCTCCCTCAACCGCGCGGCGCTGGCGGTGCTCGCCCCGGGCGGCCTCCTCGTCACCGCGAGCTGCAGCGCTCGCGTCTCGGCGGAGCAGTTCTACGACGCGGTGAAGGAGGCGGCCTTCAAGGCGCGCGTCGACCTGCAGCTCGTCGAGGAGCGGCGCCAGCCGCCCGACCACCCGGTGAGCCCGCAGTTCAGGGAGGGCCGCTACTTGAAGTGCTTCGTGTACCGGCGGGTGGGCTGACGGCGCTTGAAGTGCCGCGTACCGGCGGCGAGCTGGCGGCGTTTCGTTCCCCCTCCCCCCGCTCGCGGGGGAGGGTCGGAGAGAGGGGCGACGCCCGAGGACGCCGGATCGATCGCGCCTCCTCACGGCCTCCGCGTGACCGCGAGGGCGCCCAGCGTCACGAGCGTGGCGACGCCCGCGAGGACCGCCGCCAGATAGCGCGGCGGGATCCGCTCCGGCCGGAAGGCGGTCGCCGGTTGCGCGGGGTCGCGGCGGACGAGCGCGTCCTCGACGGGAGGGGGCGCGGGCGTCGCGATCCGGTACAGCGCCAGCGCGAGCGCTAGGAGGGGTCCCGACGTGGCGAGGAGGACGACCGCCGATGCCACGACCTCGCGCGGGCTCGCGCGGGCGAGGCTCGACGCGCCGCGCGCGACGCCGCTCTCGGCGAGGAGGAGCCCGAGGCCGTTGTTCGCGGCGTGCGCCACGACCGCCGGCCACACCGAGCCGGCCCGCCACGCGAGCCAGCCGTACAGGAGGCCGAGCACGACGAGCGCCGCGAAGCGCACCGGGTCGAGGTGCATGAGCGCGAAGAGCATCGCCGACGTGGCGAGCGCCACGCGGGTGCCGTGACGCGTGCGGAGCGCGGTGAGCAGCCAGCCGCGGAACGCCACCTCCTCGCAGAGCGGCGCCAGCGTGGCCGCGACGAGCCCGAGGGCGGCGCGCTCGAGCGGTGGGCGGCCCTCGAAGAGCTTCGAGACGTCGAACAGCTCCATCCACCGCGCCGGCAGGAGGAGCGACGTGAGCGACATGAGGGCGCCCGCCGTGAACGAGCCCGCCACGCCGATGGCGATCGCGAGCGCGAGCCACCCCGCGCGCGGCCGGCGCGTCAGCCGGAGCGCGGGGCCGACCTTCAAGTTCGAGCCGGCGGCGGCGAGGACGGCCGGCAGGAGGAGCCCGAACGCCTCGCTCCACGTGAGGCCCAGGAGGGGGCTCGCGGCCTGCGCGAGCGTCCCGAGCAACGCGTAGACGGCGAGCACGATGGAGAAGAACGCGAGGCCGCTCTTGCGGACCGTCGGCGGCGCCGGCTCGAGCTCGGGTCGAATCGCGCCGCCCGACGACGCATCGAAGTCTGGCGGTCGCCCGTCCACGAGGTGTCAGCATGATAGGCTCTCCGTCGCCGGACCGTGAAGGCGTCCCGCGCGGGGACGCCGGGCACGGCGCTCGCGCCGGGAGGACGACCACGTGACGTCTCGTGCCGTGCTCGCGTACGTGGTGTCGCTCCTCCCGGCCGCCGCGCTCGCCTCGGCCTACGACGTCGAGGCGAGGACGGAGGCGCAGGTCGACACGATCAGTGGGTCCACCGCCGTCGCCGGCCGTCCGCTGCTGCGCCGCCGCATCGTGCAGGTCCTCGACCTCGCCGGCTTCGAGCTGCTCCAGGGTGAGGACGCCGGCGTCAACCTGACCGTCCGCTTCGACGCCGATTTCGCCGTCTCCGACGCCGACGTGCGCCGGGTCGGCGACGCCTACCGCGATCGCTTCCAGCTCCTCGGGGGGCGCCTCCACTGGGACGGGATCGCCGGCGGCCGCGTCGACCTCGACGCGGGGCGCATCGTGGCGCTCGATCCGCTGACCTTCTTCTCCTTCGACGGCGGGCGGGCCACCGTCCGCCCCGTGCCCTGGCTCGCGCTGACGGCCTTCGGCGGGGCGCGCGTCACGGGCGCCTCCTGGCTCGGCTCGGCCACGTTCGCGCCCGACGGCGTGCGCACGAGCGACCTCCGCCGGATCCGCGCCGGGGTGGTCCCCATCCTGCCCTGCGCGGATCCGAGCGAGCTGTGCGCCGACCCCACGCTCGGCGAGGTGGAGCCCACCCTGGGCGGGCGCGTCGCGCTCCTCCACCTGCCGGGAGGCTTCGCGAGCGGCGTCGAGCTGGAGTGGCGCCGCACGCTGCGCTCGGGGTCGATCGTCGAGGACCGCGTGGGCGGGGGCGCCCACTACCGCGTCGGCCCGGTCGCCCTCGACGGCGCGACCGAGTGGGACCTGTACCTGGCCCGGCTCACGGCGCTCCGGCTCGGCGCGCGCTGGGCGGTCGCGCGCTGGCTCGGGCTCTCGGCCGAGGCCGCGCACTGGCACCCGAGCTTCAGCGCGGACTCCCTCTTCAACCTCTTCGACACGGCGCCGCTCCGCGAGGTCCGGCTGCGCGCCGACGTGACGCCCGCCGCCGGGGGGTGGCGCTGGTACGTCGCCGGCGGCGCGCAGAAGTACACGCCGACGGCGTTCGGCGCCGCCGAGCTCCGCGACGAGGGCGGGTACGCGCCGTTCGGCGCGGCCGGGGCGAGCGGCGAGGTGGCCGGGACGCAGCTCTTCGCGGACGCGACGCTGCAGGGCGGCGTGCAGGGACGGCAGGGCTGGCTCACGCTCGTGGCGCGGCAGGGCTGGCACGGCTGGCTCACGGTGGAGGGGCGCGGGACGCTCGCGAGCCTCGCCGACCCGCTGCAGCCGCTGAACGACGGCACCTTCGCGGCGGCGGCGCTCCTCCTCTCCGGACGGCTCGAGCGGAGGGCGCGCCTCTCCCTCCTCGTCGAGGACTCGACGCCGCGCTTCACCCGGAACGACCTGCGTCTCTTCGCCTTCCTCACGCTCGGCGCCGACTGGGACTCGAGGGCTCCATGACCTGCCGGCTCGCGGTCGCCGCCGCCGTCGCGCTCGGCGCCGCGCTCGCCGCGGCGCAGGGGCGGCCACCCGCGGCGACCGCGGGCGAGCCGCGCTCGCGGGCCGTCTACCCCGACCAGCGCATCGCGCTCCGCTTCAGCCACGCGCAGCACCTCCGCATCAGGGGAGTCCGGTGCGTCCAGTGCCACGCCGGCGCGGGGCGCAGCGAGAGCGTCCAGGACCGCCTCATCCCGGCGCAGGCGCGCTGCGAGGCGTGCCACGACATCGAGGCGGCGAGCGCGGGCAAGCCCACCGACCCTCCGTCGTCCTGCGAGGCTTGCCACCCGGGCTTCGACGCGACCGTGCACCGGGCGCCGGAGGCGTCCAGCTTCCCCCGCGCGAACCTCGTCTTCTCGCACGCGCGGCACCTCGCGCGCCTCCACGGCGGTGACGCGCCGGCGGCGACCAACGCCGACTGCGAGTCGTGCCACGGCCCGATGGCCGCCGTGGAGACCGCCACCCGCGACCAGCTCCCGAGGATGGCCACCTGCCTGCAGTGCCACGACGGGCGCACCGCCACCCAGGCCTGTGCGACGTGCCACCTCGCCGCGCCGGCGGGGAAGGGGGGCCTCGTGATGACCGAGCTGGGCTCGGGCACGCTCCGGCCCGCCGCCGGGAACCCGCTCGGCCTCGACCACGGCCCGCGCTTCGAGCGCGCCCACGCGCTCGTCGCGCTCGCCCAGCGCCGGCAGTGCGCTGCGTGCCACGCCGAGCGCTATTGCCTCGCCTGCCACGACGGCACGACGAAACCGCAGGCCGTCCACCCGAACGACTTCGTCTCCATCCATCCCGTCGCGGCGCGCCAGGACTCGCCGCGCTGCGACGCGTGCCACAGGCGGCAGACCTTCTGCATCGCGTGCCACGAGCGCGTCGGCGTGGGCGCGAACGCGCCGGGGCTCGTCGATCCGCGCCTCAGCGGGCGGTTCCATCCGCCGGGCTGGGTCAACCTCAAGAGCCCGACGCACCACGCGATCCAGGCGGCGCGCAACATCGGCCAGTGCGCCTCCTGCCACCGAGAGGACCAGTGCATGCAGTGCCATGCCTCGGCGAGCGCGCTCTTGAAGCCGCACCCGTCCGACTTCAAGCTCCACTGTCGCACCATGGCCCAGAAGAACAGCCGCGCCTGCGAGAAGTGCCACGCCGATCTGGCGGGCGCCGTGGCGCGCTGCCAGTAGCGCCGCCGCGCCGAAGCTCGGTTACCATGGACCCATGAACGACTTCTCGGGCCGCACCATCGTCCTCGGCGTCGGCGGCGGGATCGCCGCGTACAAGGTCTGTGAGCTGGCGCGCCTCTTCGTGAAGGGCGGCGGGCAGGTGCGGGTGGCCATGACGCCGGCCGCGACGCGCTTCGTCGGCCCGCTCACCTTCCAGGCGCTCACCGGGGCGCCGGTGCTGGTGGACCTCCTCGATCCCGCCGAGGACCGCACGTACGGGCACCTGGCGCTCGCGCGCGCGGCGGACCTCCTCGTCGTCGCGCCCGCGACCGCCGATCTCCTCGCGCGGCTGCGCGCCGGGATGGCCGACGACGCCGTCACCACGACCGCGCTCGCCTGCGAGGGGCCGTACCTGCTCGCGCCGGCGATGAACACGCGCATGTGGCAGAGCCAGGCGGTGCGGGAGAACGTGCGCGAGCTCTCGCGGCGCGGCTGGCACGTCGTCGGCCCGGCGGCGGGCGAGCTCGCGGATGGCGACGTCGGCGAGGGGCGCCTCGCCGAGCCCGCGGAGATCGCGGCCGCGGCGGCG
>DASWDS010000473.1:0-1782 GCA_036395165.1 Anaeromyxobacteraceae bacterium
CCGGGCTCACGATGGCGAAGCCCAACGAGCCGGAGCTCGAGGCCGCGAGCGGCATCTCGCTCGAGGGGCCGGGCGGCGTCGAGCGCGCGGCGCGGGCGCTCCTGCGCCGGCTCGCCTGCGACGAGCTGCTCGTCACGCGCGGCCGGAACGGCATGTCGCTCTTCCGCAAGGGGCAGCCGGTGGTGCACATCCCCGCGCACGGGAGCCAGGACGCGGTGGACGTGACCGGCGCCGGCGACACGGTCGCGGCCTCCTACAGCGCGGCGGTGGCGGCGGGCGCGGACGCGCTCTCGGCGGCGCGCATCGCCAACGTGGCGGGCGCGCTGGTGGTCCAGAAGCCCGGCACCGCCACCGTCTCGCGCGACGAGCTCCTCGCCGAGATCGTGAAGGGCTGATGGAGCGCCGCCTCCGCCTCGAGGACCTCCCGCGCCTGCGCGCGGAGACGCGCGCGGCGGGCCGAACGGTCGCGCTCGCGAACGGCGTCTTCGATCTCTTCCACGTCGGGCACCTCCGCTATCTCCAGGGCGCGAAGGCGCTCGCGGACGTCCTCGTGGTGGCGGTGAACAGCGACGCCTCGGCCCGCCTGCTGGGCAAGGGCCCGGGGCGGCCAGTCGTGCCCGAGGGCGAGCGCGCGGAGATCGTGGCGGCCCTCGCCTGCGTGGACCACGTGGTGGTGTTCGACTCGAGGGACGTCGTCCCGATCATCCGCGCGCTGCAACCGGACGTGCAGGTGAAGGGCACCGACTACACGCCCGAGACGATCCCCGAGGCGAAGGAGGTCCAACGCTACGGCGGGCGCGCGGCGGTGGCGGGCGATCCGAAGGACCACTCGACCACCGCGATGCTGGAGACGCTGGCGAAGCTCAAGGGGTAGGAGGAAGTCGAGTCGAGGATGATCGGGGTTGTCGGGGGCGGAGCCCCCGACCTTGATGACGGCGAAGCCGGCGGCCGCTCGCGTCAGCGAGCGAAGGCGCCGCAGGCGCTGCGCCGGCCGAGAGGGGTGAATTCCACGCATGCGAGTCTCCGGCTTCACGTTCGTTCGCGACGCCGTCCGGCTGCGCTACCCGATCGTCCCCGCCATCCGCTCCGTCCTGCCGCTGGTGGACGAGATGGTGGTGAACGTCGGCGTCTCGCAGGACGGCACCCTGGACCTCGTCCGCGCCGTCGATGACCCGCGCCTCGTCGTCCTGGAGTCGCGCTGGGACGAGGGGCAGCTCGAGCGAGGGCGCGTCCTCGCGCAGCAGACCGACCTCGCGCTCGCGCGCTGCCGCGGCGACGTCTGCCTGTACGTGCAGGCTGACGAGGCGCTCCACGAGGACGACCACCCCGCCGTGCGCGCGTCGCTGGAGCGGCTGCACGGCGACGCTCGCCTGGAGGGGCTCCTCTTCGACTACGTCCACTTCTACGGCTCCTTCCACACGGTGGGCGTCTCGCGGCGCTGGTACCGGCGGGAGGTGCGCGCCGTGAAGAACCGCGCGGGCGTCCGCTCCTGGCGCGACGCGCAGGGGTTCCGGGTGGGGCCGGACGAGACCGCCCGAAAGCTCCGCGTCGCGCTCGCGGGGGGACGCATGTTCCACTACGGCTGGGTCCGGCCGCCCGAGGCGCAGAGGGTGAAGCTCGCCGAGTTCGAGCGCCTCTACCACGGCGACGCCGCCCGCGAGCGGCGCCTGTCACAGGGGTTCTCGTACGACGTGGGCGAGAAGGTGCGCCCGTTCTCCGGCACGCACCCGGCGCCCGTGCGCGAGTGGGTCGCGCGGGAGGACTGGCCGTTCGAGCCCGCGC
>DASWDS010000474.1:0-2929 GCA_036395165.1 Anaeromyxobacteraceae bacterium
CGCGTCGCGCCCGTCGAGGCGCCCTTCCGCCCGGGGCAGCTCGCACTGCGCGAAGGGCCCCTCCTCGAACGCGTTGTGCGGCGGCTCGCGCGGCTCCCCGAGGTGCTCCTCGTCGCGGCGGCGGGGCGCGATCACCCGCGCCGCGCTGGCCTCGCGCTCCACCTCGGCGCGGCGCTGGACGTGCCGACGGTGGGCGTGACCGACGACCCGCTGCTCGCGACGGGCGGCGAGCCGGCGGCGGCGCGGGCGTCGATCGCGCCGCTCCGGATCGGGGGCGAGGTGGTCGCGTACCGCGTGCGGACGCGCGCCGGCTCGAAGCCGCTCGTCGCGCACGCGGCGTGGCGCAGCTCGCCGGAGCTCGCGGTCGAGATCGTGCTGGGGAGCTGCGCGCTCGCGCGCTGGCCGGAGCCGATGCGGCGGGCGCGCCGGCTCGCGCGGGAGCTGAGGGACAAGGAGTCGGCTCACGGGGAGCGGTGACGGCGCTCGTCGGGGAGCGTCGCTCGCGACGCGTCGCCGCGGGTTCGGGACGTGGCCGCAAGATCGGCTCACCCGGGGGCCGATGCCCACGCCACGCGCCGCTTCTCCATCAGTGATGTCTGCCCAATCAAAATGACTCAGCGCCTCGTGCTCGGCCCCGAATGCCCGCAGCCAGAACGGCGGCCCGGGACGGGCCCCGCCGGCGCGGAGGCACCGCGATCGGCGGTCGTCGCTCCTCCGGCGACCTGGCTCCTGTCGACCGGCCGGCGGCGGCGCGGGCTCCTCTCCCGCACGACGCGCCGCGCGCGGCGTGACCCGCTCTTCCCCGTGGTCCCGCGCGCCGCGGCGCGTTAACTTGCGGTCGTGCTCCGCACCGCCCGCGCCCTCCCGACCATGCTGCGCGTCGGCCTCTCCGAGGCGGTCGCGTACCGCGCCGAGTTCCTGGTGTGGCTCCTCTCCACCAACATGCCGCTCGTCATGCTGGCCCTCTGGACGGCCGTCGCGCGCGACGCGCCCGTGGGCCGCTTCGGGCAGACGGACTTCGTCGCCTACTTCCTCGCGGCGCTCGTCGTCCGGCTCATGACGGGCGCGTGGGTCATCTGGGAGCTCAATTACGAGATCCGGCAGGGGACGCTCTCGTTCCGCCTGCTCCGCCCGATCCACCCGCTCGTCGCCTACGCCTGCGAGAACATCGCCGCGATGCCGCTCCGTCTCGCGCTCTCGCTGCCGGTCGCGGTCGTCCTCCTCCTCACCGTCGGCGCCGCCCGCATCACGCACGACCCGCTCCTGCTCGCGCTCTTCCCGCTCTCCGTCCTCGGCGCCTGGCTCATCACCTTCCTCGCCATGTCGGTGGTCGGCGCGCTCGCCTTCTACGTCGAGTCGGCGGGCTCCATCTTCGAGATCTGGATGGGCCTGTTCGGGGTCTTCTCGGGCTACCTCGTGCCGCTCGAGCTCTTTCCGCGCTGGGTCACCGCGCTCGCGCGCGCCCTGCCCTTCCGCTACATGCTCGCCTTCCCGGTCGAGATGGTGATCGGGATGCAGAGCCGCGCCCGCGCGCTCACCGAGCTCTCCGTCCAGTGGCTCTTCGTGGCGCTCCTCGCGCTCGCCGCGGCCGGCGTCTGGCGCCTCGGGCTCCGCCGCTTCGCCGCCTTCGGAGGCTAGCCACCCCGTGCGCCGCTACCTCCGCCTCCTCGCGGTCCAGCTCCGCGCCTCCACCGCGATCTCGCTCCAGTACCGCGTCGAGTTCCTGGGCGAGGGCGCGCTCGCGCTCTTCTGGGTGGCCTGGTCGCTGGTGCCGCTGCTCGTCGTCTACGGCCACCGGCCGGCGGTCGCGGGCTGGAGCTTCGACGAGGCGCTCGTCGTCATGGGCTGGTTCACGCTCATGAAGGGCATCCTCGAGGGCGCGGTGAACCCCTCGCTCACGAGCGTCGTCGAGCACATCCGCAAGGGCACGCTCGACTTCGTCCTGCTCAAGCCCGCCGACGCGCAGTTCCTCGTCTCGACCGCCAAGTTCGAGCCGTGGCGCGTCGTCGACGTGCTGGGCGGGCTCGTCATCTTCGCGGTCGCGTTCCACCGCATGGGCCGGCTCCCCGGCGCCGCGGCGATCCTCGCGGCGCTGCTCCTCCTCGTCTGCGCCGCCTGGACCATCTACTCGCTCTGGATCCTGGTCATCTCGGCCGCGTTCTTCGTCGTGAAGGTGGACAACCTCTCGTTCCTCTTCTCGTCCATCTTCGACGCGGGGCGCTGGCCCGTCACCGTGTTCCGCGGCGCATGGCGCGTCCTGTTCACCTTCGTCATCCCGCTCGCGCTCATGACGACCTACCCGTCGCTCGCGCTGCTCGGCCGCCTCGACGCAGGCGCCGCCGCGCTGGCCGTCCTCGGGACGGCGGCGTTCGGCGCCTTCGCGCGCCTGGTCTGGGTCCGCTCGATCGGCCACTACACCTCGGCGTCGAGCTAGCGACCACGTGCTCCGCGTCACGTTCCTCGGCACCTCCGCCGCACAGCCCACCGCCGGGCGCAACCTGACCGGCCTCGCGGTGCGCCGCGCCGGCGAGCTCCTCCTCTTCGACTGCGGCGAGGGCACGCAGCGGCAGATGATCCGGTACGGGACCGGCTTCGACGTGGGCGCCATCTTCTTCACGCACTTCCACGCCGACCACTACCTCGGCGCCATCGGCTTCCTGCGCACCCTCTCCATGCTCGACCGCACCGCGCCGCTGCACCTCTACGGCCCGCGTCCGGCGAAGCGGCTCCTCGAGGTGATGCTCTTCACCGGCACCGACCGGCTCGCGTTCGACGTCGACATCCACGAGATCGCGGCGGGCGACGCCGTGCGGCTCGCGGGCGCGGAGGTGCGCCCCTACTCGACCGAGCACCGCACGCCGTCGCTCGGCTACGCGCTCGTGGAGGACGCGCGGCCGGGCCGGTTCCACCCCGAGAAGGCGGCCGCGAG
>DASWDS010000475.1:0-6940 GCA_036395165.1 Anaeromyxobacteraceae bacterium
CAGGAATGTCGCGAGGGAGGTGCCGCCGAGCCGCGTCAGCTCGCTCTTCGCCTCGATGCTGCGTGGCCCGCGCGTCGTGTAGGTGAGGGCGAGCGATCCCCAGTCGCCGCGCTCGCCGCTGCGCTCGATCCAGTAGAGGTAGGCGGCGCCCCCGAGCTGGAGGCCGATGTCGCTGCCGTACGAGACGATCGGGATGGGCGTCACGTGCAGCGACGGCTCGTCCGAGCCGGGCTCGGCCGCGAGCAGCGCCGCGAGGGCGCACGCGAGGAGCGGCCCGGGCACGGGCGCCTACGACCGGCGGATCTCCCACCAGGGGAGCGCGTCCGGGCGCGGCGTCTTCTCCCGCGGCGCGACCCCGAGGCCGCGCAGGATGCGGAGGACCTCGTCCACCGCGGCGGGGAGGGCGGGCCTGACGCGATCGGAGAGCCCACCGTTCAGCTCGATGCTCTCCGGCTGCGCCCCGAGCACCCAGACGTCGCGCGGCGCGCCGCCGGTGAACTCGAGGGTGAGGACGAGGTTCCTCAGCCCCGGCTCGTACGGGCTGTTCCGGAGCGAGGGCTCGCGCTGCGGCAGCGCGCGATCGAGGATCTCGGCGCGGCCGAGCCGGTGCATCGTCCCGGGCGCGCCGCCGCGGTGCACGCTGCTCGCCACGACGAGCGCCTCGACGCCGCGCACGTATGGGGTGAGGTCGAGCCCCTGCGTCCCGAGCTCCACCACCTGGACGTCGTCGGGCCACTCGTACCAGGCCTCGAGCAGGTGCGCGACGTAGGGTCCGAACCCGTCGTCGCCCATGAGCACGTTGCCGAGCCCGACGATCGCGATGCGCGCCATGCGCTGTCCTTCCGAAAAAAAGAAGCGGGGCGAGGGCCGCGCCCCACCCCGCTTCTACACCCATCCCCGGTCCTGCTACAGCACCTTGACGCGCGCGATCTCGTTGCCCTCGCCGTCCACGGTGTGGATGGCGCAGGCGAGGCACGGGTCGAACGAGTGCACGGTGCGGAGCGCCTCGAGGGGCAGCTTCGGGTCGGCGATGGGGTTGCCGACCAGGGAGGCCTCGTACGGGCCCATCTTCTCGTGCTCGTCGCGCGGGCCGGCGTTCCAGGTCGAGGGCACGACCGCCTGGTAGTTGGCGATCTTCCCGTCGCGGATGACGGTCCAGTGGCTGAGGGTGCCGCGGGGCGCCTCGTGGATACCGACGCCCTGGTACTCGCCCGTCCGGAGCTTCGGCATCGGGTCGTTGAAGATGGCGAGGTCGCCCTTGCCGATGTTCTCGACGAGCAGCTTCCAGTGCTTCAGGGCGAGCTCGCTCATCACGTTGGCGCGGATGCAGCGCGCGGCGATGCGGCCCAGCGACGACTCGAGGATGCCCGGGCCGAGCTTCGTCTTGGCCACCGAGCCGGCGATCTCGAGCATGCGGCCCGCGTACTTCACGGTGAGCGGATCGCCCTGGCGGAAGGCGTACAGCACCTGGGCGAGCGGCCCCACCTGCATGGGCTTCCCGGCGAAGCGCGGCGCCTTCACCCAGGTGTACTTCTGCGGGGCGGGCGTCTCGGCCTTCCAGTCGCCGGTGTAGTGGGGCTTCGTCTCGCCCTTCCACGGGTGGAGCGGTGCGCCGGAATCGGCGTAGTAGGCGTGCTTCGACGTCTCGGTGACGCCGTCGCGGAAGTACGGGTCGGCGAACCCGGTGATGGGCCTGAGCGTGCCGGAGAGGCCGTTCCCGCCGATGATGGTGCCGCCGGGCATGTCGAACTTCGTGCCCATCGTGTCGAGCGGCAGCTCGGGGACCGACAGGTAGTCGGTGACGCCCGCGCCGTACTTCGCCCACTCGGCGTAGAGCCCGCCCACCGCCGCCACGTCGGGGAAGTAGACCTGCTGCACGAAGGCGGCGACCTCGTCGAGGAGGTCCTTCACCTTGTACAGCTTCTCCATGTTGAGCGTGGCCGGGTTGTCGAGGTTGATGGCGTTCGCGACGCCGCCCACCGCCAGGTTCTGGATGTTGGGCGTCTTCGACCCGAGGATGGCGACGACCTGGAGGGCCTTGCGCTGGTAGTCGAGCGCCTGGAGGTAGTGGGACACGGCGAGCAGGTTCACCTCGGGCGGGAGCCGCATCGCCGGGTGGCCCCAGTAGCCGTTCTGGAAGATGCCGAGCTGGCCACCCGCCACGAAGCCGGCCAGCTTCTCCTTCGTGGCCGTGAGCTCCTTGGTCGAGTTCTTCGTCCAGGGCGAGAGCGACTCGGCGAGCTGCGACGCCTTCGCCGGATCGGCCTTGAGAGCGCTCGTCACGTCCACCCAGTCGAGCGCCGACAGATGGTAGAAGTGCACGATGTGGTCGTGCAGCGCGTGGGCGAGCACGATGAGGTTCCGGATGTACTGCGCGTTGAGCGGGACCTCGAGGCCGAGCGCGTTCTCGACCGAGCGAACCGACGCCATGGCGTGCACGGTCGTGCAGACGCCGCAGATGCGCTGGGTGAAGATCCAGGCCTCGCGCGGATCGCGGCCCTGCAGGATGGTCTCGATGCCGCGCCACATGGTCCCGCTCGACCACGCGTTCTTGACCTTGCCGCCGTCCACCTCGAGGTCGATGCGGAGGTGCCCCTCGATGCGGGTGACGGGGTCGATGGTGACTCGCTGGCTCATGGAAGCACCTCTACCGGCCGGCAGCTGCGCGGCTGGGACGGACGCCGGCGTCGGCGTCGAGATGGGGTTGACGGTGGGCGTCCTCGACGACCACGACGGGGAACAGCCTCGACACCAGGATGAAGACGGCCATGCCGATGGCCGCCATGCCCGCCGTGACGGTGATCTCGCCCAGCGAGGGCATGTACTGCCACCCGTCCCCGGGGTTGTACGCGGTGAGGTAGGTGTCGACGCGCCAGAGGGCGCCGGCGGCGATGGACAGCAGCGCGGCGCCGAAGAGCCTGCCTCGGTTCTGCTGGACGCGCGGCGTGAGGAACAGGACCGCGGGGGCGATGAAGAGCGCCATCTCGAGCAGGAAGAAGAAGAGGTGGAAGTCCGGCACCGCCAGGTACCTGAGCTTGCCGTGGACGGCGATGTCGCCCAGGCGGAGCGCGGCGAAGGCGAGGAGGAGGCCCGCGTTCACCCTGGACAGCCGCGCGAAGAGCCGCTGGTCCACCTTCGCCTTCCAGGTGAGGTTGAGGATGTTCGTGAGCACGACCACCGCGCCGTAGCCCATCGAGAGGCAGGAGACGAGGCCGAGGGCCGGCATGAGCGCCGAGTGCCAGAGCGGGTGCACCTTCCAGCCGGCGATCATCATGAGGCCGCCGAGCGAGCTCTGGTGCATGGTCGGCAGGACGAGCGCGGCGGCGATGAGGTACGGCATCGCCTGCGAGAGCTTCGGTCCCCAGGTGCGGCCGAGCGCCGACCACCGCGGCGAGCTGCTCTTGGCGGCGCCCTCGAGGATCGCCGGCAGCACCTCCACCCAGAGCACGGTCACGTACGAGATGACGCAGATCGCCACCTCGAGCAGCACCGACCCGAGGTTCCAGATCGGGAACGCCGGGAGCCAGTAGGAGTTCCAGTACCGGCCGAGCGCGATGATGATCGAGCTGCCGCCGAGCGAGTAGGCGACGGCGCCGAGCAGCACGGCGGGCCGCACCAGCGGGTGGTACTCGCCCTCGTTGAAGACGTAGCAGAGGAGGCCGACGGCGTAGGCGCCGGCGCCGATGCCCGTGAACACGACGACGTTCACGGGCTCCCAGATGCCCCAGGCGTAGCCGTCGGTCATGTTCGAGACCGGCCCCACGCCCGCGAGGAAGCGGTAGGCCATCACCAGGACGGACACGCCGAACACCGCCAGGAGCAGCTTCATCAAGGGGTCGAGCAGCTTGCCCCCGATGGCCTTCGGATGATCGTGGGCGCTCATCACTTGCCCTCCCCGTCGTGCTCGGCCGACTCTTCCTTCTCGTTGCGCTTCTTGTTGCGCCGGATGACGAACGCCGCGGCCGCGTAGAGCGCGACCGGCGTGATGCCGTGCAGGTACGGCGCGTGCGAGACGCTCTCCGAGAAGTGCGCCATCGACTCCTCGCCGAGCTCGGGGAGCCCGAGCTGCCTGAAGCCGACGCCGGCGGCGGCGAGGTACAGCACCTGCGTCCCGCCGCCCTCCTTCACGCCGAAGACGTGGCCGTTGTAGCGCTTCGGATCGGCGGCGATGCGCCGCTTCGCCTCGGCGAGCAGCTCCTCGCGCTTCCCGTAGACGACCGCCTCGCGCGGGCAGACCTCGCAGCAGGCGGGGTTCGCGATCGCGAGCGGCCCCTCCTTCTTCGGATCGCCGCGGTGCCGGCACAGCTCGCACTTCACGATGAGCGGGAACGCCTTCGTCCACTCGAACTTCGGGACGTTGTAGGGGCAAGCGATCTGGCAGTAGCGGCAGCCGACGCAGGTGCCCTTGTCGTAGAGGACGATGCCGGTGCCCGCCTTCTCGCCGGCGTGCTCGCGCGTCCCCTGACCCTCCTTGTGCAGCGCGCCCATCATGCAGGCGGAGACACAGGACGGGTCGACGCAGTGCATGCACTGCTGCTTCGCGAAGGCGTAGGTGCCGCCCTCGCCCTGGAACACCTTGATGATGTTCTTCGTGTTGCTGTCGAGATCCGCCGGCGCGTCGTGGACGCCGTCCGCGCTCCTGCTGAAGGGGAGGCCGTTCGCCTCCTTGCACTTCGTGACGCAGGCGCGGCAGCCGATGCAGCGGGTCGAGTCGTAGAGCATCCCGACCGCATCCGGGCTCGGCTCGACGTGCTCGCGGGCCTCGGCCCTGCCGGCGAGCGCGGTGGTCGCGCCCGCGGCGGCCGCCCCCTTGAGCAGGCTTCGACGTGAGATGCGCATCGCCCTCACTCCTTCCCCTCGGCGTCGTCGGAGTCGGCGGTGAGCCTCTTCGTCGCGGCGTAGCCCGCGCCGACGAGCGCGCCGACCAAGAGGCCCGAGACGCCCACCACCGCCGGCGTCACGACGCCGTGGTCCGCGTGGATGGGCGGGTAGGTGCCGGGCGCGGTCGGGCGCTCGACGTCGATCGTGTCGTGGAGCGGCACGCGGAAGCCGAGCTTCTGCTCCGTGCACCCGAAGCAGGGCGCGCCGATGCCGATGGGCCAGGCGCCCGGCATCTCGACGAAGTGGTTGAGCGAGCAGCTGGCGTGCGTCGCCGGGCCCTTGCAGCCGAGCTTGTAGAGGCAGTGGCCCGCCCGGTGGCCCTCGTCGCCGTACTTCTGCGCGAAGCGGCCGGCGTCGAAGTGCGCGCGGCGCGGGCAGTCCTCGTGGATGGTGCGGGCGTAGGCGAACTTCGGGCGGCCCAGCTCGTCGAGCGCCGGCAGCGTCCCGAAGGTCGCGAACTGGAGCACCGTGCCGAGGAGGTTGTACGGGTTCGCCGGACAGCCCGGGAGGTTCACGACCGGCCGGTCGGTGATGATCTTGTCCACGCCCACCGCGCCGGTCGGGTTCGGGTCGGCCGACGGGATGCCTCCCCACGACGCGCAGGAGCCGATCGAGACCACCGCCGCCGCCTTCCTCGACACGGTCTTCAGCTGCTCGAGCGCGGTCTTGCCGCCGACGCGGCAGTAGATGCCGTCCTCCTTCGTCGGGATGGCGCCCTCCACCACGAGGACGTACTTGCCCGCGTTCCTCTCCATCGACTGCTCGAGCGACTTCTCCGCCTGGTAGCCCGACGGCACCATGAGCGTCTCGTGGTAGTCGAGCGAGATGAGGCCGAGGATGAGCTCGGCCACGTCCGGCGCGCTCGTGCGCAAGAGCGACTCGGAGCAGCCGGTGCACTCCTGGAAGTGCAGCCAGATCACGGGCGGCTTCGCGCTCGAGGCGGCCTTCTCGGCCATCTTCTCGCCGGCCCAGGCCGGCAGGCCCACGGCGCCCGCGGCCAGGGTGGCGACCTTGAGGAAATCGCGCCGCAGGACGCCGTTCACATGAAGCTCCGTCATGAGAGTTCTCCGTGGTGCTCCGCTCGTACGTGCCTGCGTCGTCGCAGCGCCCCCTCGAGCGTTTGCAGGGTCCGCGAGCCCAGCCGCCCGTCCGACGACGGGGTCGCGTGGCGTGAGTTGCCCGACGAGAGCGGTTCAGCACACGTCGTGCCGGTATCGGGGCCGCGCGGTTCCGGCGTACCTTCCCGTACTTACAGGCGTGTTCACCCGAAGGGGCTAGAAAGCAAGCCGGCGGTTCCGGCCGAGAACCGGAAAGAAGTCGTCCAGCGCTGAGGGGCTGCGCGGCGCTGGACCACAGGCATGTCGCCGTCAATCTTGAAAATTCTGTCCCAGGTCCATGAGACAGATCGAACGCTCGCGCCGGGGGGACGCGAGGAGCGGCGACTATTCACTCCAAGTCGCGACAGGCCGTCGCCGCGCCATCGCTCGCGCCTCGTCGTAGCGCCGGATTCCATGAGGAACGAGCGGGGATTGAAGCGTCGTGAGGTACCTGCGAGGATGCCTCGCCAGGAGGTCCATGTGGGAGCGGTGTCCACCCTCGCAGCCGCGGCTGATGACTCGAAGGTGGCGACCGTCGCCGCTCCGGCGCCCGCGGTGCTCGTCGTCGACGACGAGGTCCGCTCGCTCGAGGCGCTGGCTCGCACGCTGGAGGAGGACTTCACCGTGTTCACCGCCGCCACCCCCGAGGAAGCGCTCGGGGTCCTGCGGCGCGAGTTCGTCACCATCATCCTGTGCGACCAGCGCATGCCCGGCACGTCGGGCATCGACTTCCTGAAGCGCGTGCGCGCCGAGTGGCCCGACCCGGTCCGGATCGTCATCTCCGGGTACACCGACGCCGAGGACATCATCGCCGGCATCAACGAGGCCGGCATCTGGCAGTACCTCCTGAAGCCCTGGCACCCCGAGCAGATCCTCGTCACGCTGCGCAGCGCCGCCGAGCTGTACCGGCTGCAGCAGGAGCACCAGCGGCTCTCGCTCGAGCTCCGCGACGCGCCGCCCGT
>DASWDS010000476.1:0-2294 GCA_036395165.1 Anaeromyxobacteraceae bacterium
CTCACCCCACCCGCCACGCGCGCGCCGACGCCGGCCATCCCGGCCATGCCGGCCGCGCCGGCCCAGGCCGACCTCTCGGTGCCGCACGCCGTGCAGCGCCTCGCCGCCGGACCGGTCGAGCTCGATCTCGGGCTCCCCCGCGACCCGCGGCCGGCCGGCCCGCGCTCGCGCACGATCGTCGGCATCGACCTCGGGACGACGAACTCGTGCGCGGCCGTGGTGCGGAACGGCAAGCCCTACGTGATCCCGTCGCGCGAGGGGTACAACACCGTCCCGTCCATCGTCGCGCTCAACGCGCGCCACACGATCGTGGTCGGCCACCTCGCGAAGGCGCAGCGCCTCTCGAACCCCCGCGACACCGTCTACGGCGCGAAGCGGCTGGTGGGCCGCCCCTTCGACTCGAAGCCGGTGCAGCAGATCCGCGAGGCGTTCGCGTACGACGTCGTCTCGGGCGAGGACGGCATGGCGGCCGTCGAGCTGGCCGGGCACCGCCTCTCGCTCGAGCAGATCTCGGCGCTCGTGCTGAAGGAGGTGAAGGAGGTCGCGCAGAACCACCTCCGCGAGGAGGTGAACCGCGCCGTCATCACCGTCCCCGCCTACTACAACGAGCGGCAGCGCGAGGCCGTGCGGCGCGCAGGCGCGCTGGCGGGGCTGCACGTCGAGCGCATCGTGAACGAGCCGACCGCCGCCGCGCTCGCCTACGCCTACGGGCGCAGCGTGCGGCAGCGCGTCCTCGTCTACGACCTCGGCGGCGGCACCTTCGACGCCTCGGTGCTCGAGCTGCAGGACAACGTGTACGAGGTCATCTCGACCGGCGGCGACACCTTCCTCGGCGGCGTGGACTTCGACAACCGCATCGTGTCTCGCCTGCTCGAGCTGTACGACGCGCAGGCGGGGTGCGCGTTCGACGGCGACCGGGTCGCGCTCTCGCGGCTGGTGGACGCCGCCGAGCGCGCGAAGTGCGCGCTCTCGGAGCGGCAGGAGTTCCGGATCCAGCTCCCGTTCCTCGCCATGAAGGCGGGCGCGCCGGTGGCGCTCGACGTGACGCTCTCGCGCGGCGACGTCGCGGCGCTCGTCGAGCCGCTCGTCGATCGCACGATCGCCGTCTGCCGCGACGTGCTCGAGGCGAAGGGCCTGCGGCCGCCCGACCTGGACGAGGTGATCCTGGTCGGCGGTCAGTCGCGCATGCCGCTCGTCCACGAGAAGGTGAAGGCGTTCTTCGGGAGGGCGCCGTCCCGCGCGGTCCACCCCGACGAGGCGGTCGCCATCGGCGCGGCGCTGCTCGCGCACTCGCTCGGCACGCCGGAGGGCGTCGTCCTCATCGACGTGCTCCCGATGGCGATCGGGATCGCCCAGCCCGACGGGAACGTGCGACCGGTCTTCGAGCGCAACATCCCCCTGCCCTCGCGCAAGCACTACGGGCTCGCGACCACCGAGGACGGCCAGACCGAGCTCGAGCTCGTCATCGTGCAGGGCGAGGCGAGCGCGGCCGACGACTGCGAATACCTGGGAACGGTGCGCCTCGACGGGCTCCCCTCGGGGCCGCGCGGGATGGTGAAGATCGCGGTCGTGCTCGAGCTCGGCGCGGAGTGCCTGCTCACGGTGACCGCCCGCGAGCTCAACACGAACCGCGTGGTGAAGACCTCGTTCGCGGCCCGCGCCCGCCGCCCTGTCCCGCGCGGCGCGGGCACGCGGCCTCGCAGGAGCGGCACCGGCGCGCGCGCGCTTCCGCCGGCCCCGCCGCCGCCGACGCCGGCGCGCCGCCTGGCCGGCTTCTTCCGGCGCCTGCTCGGGCGCGAGGCGCGCTGATCACCGCTCCGGCGCTTCCGCTTCCCCCCGCTCCAGCGCCTCCTGCTCGCGCGCGGCGGCGAGCGCGGCGCGCCGGCGCTGCAGCCAGCGGAAGGCGATGGCGGCCAGCACCACCGCGACCGCGAGCAGGATGTAGTGCCCGAAGCGCGACGCCTCGCGCGCGGCGCGCTCGATGTCGTCGCCGAACCAGAACCCGAGGCACACCCAGAGCGGCGCGGAGATGAGCGCGGCGAGCCCGTCGAAGAAGAGGAACTGCCAGTACGGCAGGTGCGAGTGCCCGACGGTGAAGTAGGTCGGCGCCCGCAGGCCCGGGAGGTAGCGCGCGATGACCACGACGATGTTGCCCTTCCGGCGGATCCGCTTCTCGACCTCCTCCAGCTTGTCGGGCGGGACGAGGCGGCGCAGGAGCCAGAACTCCGCGACGCGCGCGCCGAGCCGCCGGCCCATCCAGTAGATGATGGAGTCGCCGGCCAGGATGCCGGCCA
>DASWDS010000477.1:0-9903 GCA_036395165.1 Anaeromyxobacteraceae bacterium
GGCCTGCGCGACCGGCGAGGAGTGCGACGACGGCGTCTGCAAGGCGGACACGGAAGACGCCGGCGCCAAGACCTGCGATCCCCTCTGCGACACCGGCCAGGAGTGCGACGACGGCATCTGCAAGACGCACACGGAGGTCGAGACCGAGCACGGCGGCACGGGCGGCACCTGCAGCCCGAGCTGCGCCAGCGGCATGGAGTGCGACACCACGAGCGGCATCTGCAAGCCGAGCGGCAAGACGCCGTAAGGCCCGCCGCGATCTCGAGGAGACGAGGAGGCCGCCTTCGGGCGGCCTCCTCGTATTTTGCGCGAGCGGATCAGCGCCGGACCGCGCCTGGAGCAACCCACGTCCGGGACATTGGCATCCAGCGGCGGCAAGGTTAGGGCATGTCCCGTTCTCGAACGGAGGTCACATGAAGCGAGCGCGCTGGCTCGTCGCGGCGTTGACCGCACTCTCGGCCGGTGCGGGGCAGGCGAAGGGCGTGGACAAGCTCTACATCCTCAATTGCGGCGAAGGGGGTCGCCGGCGACATTTCGCGCTGGTCGCCCGGCGTCAACGAAGGCAAGTCGATGCCGTTCGCGGACAATTGCTATCTGATCAAGCATGACCAAGGCTGGATGCTGTGGGACACCGGCGTGGCCGACGCCATCGCCGCCATGCCCGACGGCCAAAAACCGGCCGATCCGCGCGCAACGCACTGGCACCGTCCAAAGACGCTGGCGAGCCAGCTCGAACAGCTCGGCGTCAAGCCCGGGGACATTCGATACGTCGCCATCTCGCACACCCATCCCGACCACGTCGGGAACGTCGAGCTGTTCCCGGCGGTGCCGGTGCTCATCCAGCGGGCGGAGTACGAATGGGCATTCGGCCAGGAGAAGAAGCCGTTCAACCCCGAGCACCCGGTGACGAAGCTCGAGGGCGACAAGGACGTCTTCGGCGACGGGAGCGTCCTCATCGTGTCGACGCCCGGCCATACACCCGGCCACCAGTCGCTGCTCGTGCACTTGCCGAAGACCGGGTGGGTCGTGCTCAGCGGCGACGCCGTTCACTTCAAGTCCAACTGGGACGCCCGCCGCGTGCCGACAATGAATGTGGACACGGAGAAGACGCTCGCCTCGATGCAGCGGCTCGCCGATCTCTTGGCGGAACGGCACGCGCAGCTCTGGATCAACCACGACAAGGCGCAGAGCGACCAGCTTCGGCACGCGCCAGATGCTTACCAGTAGAGGCGTCCGGCGGCTGGCGCCTGCGGCGCCTTCGCTCGCTGCCGCGAGCGGCCGCCGGCTTCGCCGTCTTCGGAGTCGGGGGGCTCCGCCCCCGACACCCCCGTTCGTGGAAACGCGACAGCCGCCCGGAGGCGGCCGTCGTGAGAACTGGTGGTGAGGGGGAGAATCGAACTCCCGACCTAGGGATTATGAGACCCTCGCTCTAGCCGACTGAGCTACCTCACCATTCTGTTTGGGGGGGCCGGTTCCGGCCCCCCCAAGGCCCCCCGCCGCTCCGCGGCAGCCTCATACGGCTGCCGCTTCGCTGTGCGCCGCTACGCGGCGGGGCTGCGGTTCCCGAAGAGCCGCGCTTCATAGCCCGCTGGGGCAGGGCTGTCAACGCGCCGGCCGACCGGACCCCTGCGCGATCGCCGTGCACCGGATAGATTATCATCCGGTACCTGCCAGGGGGTGATCCGTGGCTCACAAAGCCGTCCAGGATCGGGCCGCGAAGGTGCAGGCGCCGTCGGCGCCCCGGCACGAGACTCCCGCCGCCCCGGAGCACGCCGAGCACCCGAGCTACGCCTCGGGCGAGATCGCGCGCGTGCTCGCCGAGCGGGAGCGCTGGACGCGCGAGGAGCTGGCGGAGGTGCTCGCGAGGCTGCCGCGCCGGAAGGATGGCTTCGCGACGGACTCGGGCATCCCCATCCCCGACGTCCTCGATCCCGCCACCCGGCGCGACGCCGACTACCTGCGCGACGTGGGCTACCCCGGCCGCTTCCCCTTCACGCGCGGGCCGCAGCCGACGATGTACCGCGGCCGGCTCTGGACGATGCGGCAGTTCGCGGGCTTCGGCTCGCCCGAGGACACGAACGAGCGCTTCAAGTACCTGCTCCAGCACGGCATGACCGGGCTCTCCACGGCCTTCGACATGCCCGCGCTCATGGGCTACGACCCCGACCACCCGATGAGCCGCGGCGAGGTCGGGAAGGAGGGCGTCTCGGTCGCGACGCTGCGCGATTTCGAGGTGCTCTTCGACGGCATCCCGCTCGACCAGGTCACCACCTCGATGACCATCAACGCGAGCGCCATCGTCGCGCTCGCCATGTACGTCGCGGTCGGCGAGCAGCAGGGCGTCCCGCGCGCGAAGCTCGGCGGCACCGTCCAGGCCGACATGCTGAAGGAGTACATCGCGCAGAAGGAGTGGATCGTCCCGCCGAGGCCGGCGGTGAAGCTCGTCTGCGACATGATCGAGTTCTGCGCCAGCGAGATGCCGCGCTGGAACCCGGTCTCGATCAGCGGCTACCACATCCGCGAGGCCGGGGCGACGGCGGTGCAGGAGCTCGCCTTCACCCTCGCCGACGGGATCGAGTACGTGCAGCAGTGCGTGGACCGCGGTCTCGACGTCGACGCCTTCGCGCAGCGGCTCTCCTTCTTCTGGGACGTCCACAACGACTTCTTCGAGGAGGTCGCGAAGTTCCGCGCCGCGCGGCGCATCTGGGCGCGCGCCATGAAGGAGCGCTTCGGCGCGAAGCGGCGCGAGTCGCTGCTCCTGCGCACGCACGCGCAGACGGCCGGCGTCTCGCTCACCGCGCAGCAGCCCTACAACAACGTCGTCCGGACGGCGCTGCAGGCGTTCGCGGCGGTGCTGGGCGGGACGCAGTCGCTCCACACGAACTCGCTCGACGAGACCTACGCCCTCCCCACCGAGGAGGCGGTCACCATCGCCATGCGGACGCAGCAGGTCATCGCGTTCGAGTCCGGCGTCGACCGCGTGGTCGACCCGCTCGCCGGCAGCTACTACGTCGAGTACCTGACCGACGAGATGGAGAAGCGCGCGCTCGAGCACATCCGGCGCATCGACGCCATGGGCGGGATGATCCGCGCCGTCGAGGAGGGCTATCCGCAGCGCGAGATCGCGGAGAGCGCCTTCCGGTACCAGCGCGAGATCGAGTCGGGCGAGCGCACCATCGTTGGCGTGAACGCCTTCCGCGGCGCGGAGGAGGAGCCCATCCCGATCCTCCGGATCGACGAGTCGGTGGCGCGCGCGCAGGTGGAGCGGCTCCGCGCCGTACGGACGAGCCGCAGCGCCGAGCGCGTCAGGGATGCCCTCTCGGGCGTCGAGCGCGCGGCCAAGGAGGGCGTGAACCTCGTGCCGCCGGTCATCGAGGCGGTGAAGGCGTACGCGTCGCTGGGGGAGATCTGCGACGTGTTCCGGCGCGTGTTCGGCGTCTACCGGGAAGACGGGCGGTTCTAAATGCACCACAGCCGCCTCTCCACCTTCGTCATCGACTGCCAGACGGACGACGTCGACGCGGCCGCGCGGTTCTGGAGCGCCGCGCTCGGTCGCGAAGTGAAGCCGCCCGACCCGAAGATGGCGAAGTACCGCGAGCTCGCCGCGAGCGACACGGAGCCGCTCCTGCTCGTCCAGGCCGTGGACCACCCCGGGCGCGTCCACCTCGACATCGAGTCGGACGACCTCGAGGCCGAGGTGCGCCGCCTCGAGGCGCTCGGCGCGCGCCGCATCGGCTTCGTGAGGAACTGGTGGGTCCTCGAGGCGCCCACCGGGCAGCGCTTCTGCGTCGTGAACCCGCAGCGCGGCCCCATCGTCGGGCTCCCCGGGACGACCGCCTGGGGAGACGATCCGGCCGCGAGCGGCGAGGGGCGTTGAGCGGCCCTGGGCGCATCGGTGTATCCTCGGATGCGACACTCCGGTACCGACCCCATCCCATGGAGCCGTGACATGAGCGCCACCAAGTCCCGCAATCTCCGCATCATCGTCGCGAAGCCCGGCCTCGACGGCCACGATCGCGGCGCCAAGATCATCGCGCGGGCGCTGCGCGACGCCGGCTTCGAGGTCATCTACACCGGCCTGCACCAGACGCCGGAGATGATCGTCGCCGCCGCGCTGCAGGAGGACGTGGACGCGGTCGGGATGTCGATCATGTCGGGCGCGCACATGACGCTCTTCCCCGCGGTCATCGACCTGCTGAGGCAGCAGGGCGCGAACGACGTCGCCGTCTTCGGCGGCGGCATCATCCCGCAGGACGACGTCCCGAAGCTGAAGGAGAAGGGCGTCGCGGAGGTGTTCCTCCCCGGGTCGTCCACCCAGACGATCATCGACTGGATCCGGGAGAACATCCACCCACGGGCGGAGGCGGCGTAGCGCTCTTACATTCGGCGCATGGCGCCCCGCATCACCGTCTACGAGGTCGGCCCGCGCGACGGGTTGCAGAACGAGGCGCGGGTCGTCCCCACCGGCGAGAAGCTGCGCCTCCTGCGCCTCCTCGCCGACGCCGGCCTCGCGCGCATCGAGGCGACGAGCTTCGTCTCGCCGACGTGGATCCCCGCGCTCGCCGATGCGGCCGACGTCGTCGCGCAGCTCCCGGCGAGGCCGGAGCTCGCCTACGTCGTCCTCGTGCCGAACGCGAAGGGCCTGGACCGGCTCCTCGAGGCGCTCGCCCGGGCCGGCGACGGGGGGCCGCAGGTCGACGCGGCCGTGTTCCTCTCGTCGTCCGAGACCCACAACAAGAAGAACATCAACAAGACCATCGACGAGACCTTCGCCGCGTTCGACGAAGTGGTGCAGCCCGCGCTCGCGAAGGGGCTGCGCGTGCGCGGGTACGTGTCCACGGCGTGGGGCTGCCCGTACGAGGGCGCGGTCGCGCCGGAGCGGGTCGTCTCGATCGCGGCGCGGCTCCTCGCGCTCGGCTGCTACCAGGTGTCGCTCGGCGACACGATCGGCGTCGGCACGCCGAACCACACGCGGCGCCTGGTCGAGCTCCTGCTCGCGCGCGCCCGGCCCGAGCAGCTCGCGCTCCACATGCACGACACGCGCGGGACGGCGCTCGCGAACGTGCTCGTCGGGCTCGAGGCGGGCCTCACGACGTTCGACACCTCGGTGGGCGGGCTCGGCGGCTGCCCGTACGCACCGGGCGCCTCGGGCAACCTCGCCACCGAGGACCTCGTCTACATGCTGCACGGGATGGGGTACGAGACCGGCATCGACTGGCCGCTCCTCATCGCCGCGGGGGAGCTGGCCCAGAAGCTCGTCGGCCGGACGCTGCCGGGAAAGGCGCTGCAGGCCGAGCTAGGCGCGCGGACCGTGCTGGCGGGGAAAGGCCCCTGAGCATCCGGACGGCGCGTTTGCGCTGGCTTCTCCGCCAGCGTGCAATTACCGTCCGAGGCAGGCAGACGGACCTTTTCGGGAGCTGACGATGGAGTGGATCGTCGAGGACCGGGGTGAGGTCGAGGTCTGGACCATCGACGGCGCCCCGCGCCGGAACTCCCTCACGCGCGCCATGCTCTCGGCGCTCCATGGCGAGCTCAGGCGCGCCGAGGGCAGCCGTTATCTCCGGTGCGTCGTCCTCACCGGCGCGGGCGATCGCGCCTTCTGCGCCGGAGCCGATCTCAAGGAGCGCGCCCGGATGAGCGAGGGCGAGGTGCACGCGTTCCATCACGACCTGCGCGCCGCCCTGCGCGGCATCGAGACCTCGCCCAAGGTCTTCCTCGCGGCGGTGAACGGCGCCGCGCTCGGTGGTGGGCTCGAGCTCGCGCTCGCCTGCGACCTGCGCGTGATGGGCGAGGCCGCGGAGGTCGGGCTGCCGGAGGTGGGGCTCGGCATCATCCCGGGGGGCGGGGGCACGCAGCGGCTCGCCCGCGCCATCGGCGTCGCGCGCGCGAAGGACCTCGTGCTGACGGCGCGCCGCATCGGCGCGGGCGAGGCGCTGGCCTGGGGCCTCGTCTCGAAGGTCGCTCCGCCGGAGCGGCTCGTGCCCGAGGCGCTGGCGTTCGCGGAGCTGGTGGCCCGGAACGCGCCCGTCTCGCTCCGCCAGGCGAAGCGCGCCATCGACGACGGGTTCCACCTCCCGCTCGAGGAGGCGCTCGACCTCGAGAACCGCATGTACCAGGACTGCCTCAAGACCCGGGACCGCCTCGAGGCGCTGAAGGCCTTCGCCGAGAAGCGCCGCCCCGTCTTCACCGGAGAGTGAATGGCGAACGACGAGACGCTCACGCCCGACCAGCGCATCGCCCGCGAGCTCGCGCGCGTCCGCAAGGGCGGCGCCGAGAAGTACCACCGCAAGAACGCCGAGCAGCGGAAGCTCTTCGTGCGCGAGCGGCTGCGCCTGCTCCTCGACGAGGGATCGTTCGTGGAGGACGGCGCGCTCGCGAACGGGCTCGACCCGGAGCTGCCCGCGGACGGCGTCGTGACGGGCCTCGGGACGATCGACGGCCGCGCGGTCGCGGTGATGGCGAACGACTCGACCGTCAAGGCGGGGAGCTGGGGGAAGCGCACCGTCGAGAAGATCCTGCGCATCCAGGAGGTGGCGGCCGCGCAGCGCCTGCCGCTCTTCTACCTGGTGGACTCGGCCGGCGCGCGCATCACCGACCAGATCGAGATGTTCCCGGGCCGCCGCGGCGCCGGGCGCATCTTCTGGAACGAGGTCCGCCTCTCGGGCGTCGTGCCGCAGATCTGCCTGCTCTTCGGCCCGTCGGCCGCCGGCGGCGCCTACATCCCGGCCTTCTGCGACGTCGTCTTCATGGTGGAGGGGAACGCCTCGATGTACCTCGGCTCGCCGCGCATGGCCGAGATGGTCATCGGCGAGAAGGTCACGCTCGAGGAGATGGGCGGCGCGCGCATGCACTGCTCCGTCTCCGGGTGCGGCGACTTCCTGTGCGCGAGCGAGGAGGAGGCGCTGCGCGAGGCGCGCCGCTACTTCGGGTACATGCCGCGGAGCCACCGCGAGCTGCCGCCCTCCGCGGCGCCCCGTCCGCCCGTGTCCGGGCCGCCGCTCGACCAGGTCATCCCGCTCGACCAGAACAGGCCCTTCGACGTCCTCCAGATCGTCGCCGCCCTCGTGGACGAGGGGTCGTTCCTGGAGGTGAAGCGGCTCTGGGCCGGCGAGGTCGTCACGGGCTTCGGGCGCATCGAGGGGAGGGCGGTCGGCATCCTCGCCAACCAGCCCAAGGTGAAGGGCGGGGTCCTCTTCGTCGACTCCGCCGACAAGGCGGCGCGCTTCATCTGGCTGTGCGACGCGTTCAACGTCCCGCTCCTCTACCTCGCCGACGTGCCCGGGTTCATGATCGGCTCGAAGGTCGAGCGGCAGGGCATCATCCGCGCGGGCGCGAAGATGATCAGCGCCGTCTCGGAGGCGACCGTCCCGCGCATCTCGGTCGTCATGCGGAAGGCTTACGGGGCGGGGCTCTACGCCATGGACGGGCCGGGGTTCTCGCCGAGCGCCTGCCTCGCGCTGCCGGAGGCGATGATCGCGGTGATGGGGCCGGAGGCGGCGGTGAACGCGGTGTTCTTCAACAAGATCCAGGAGCGGCCGGAGGCGGAGCGGGCGGCCTACGTGCAGCAGCTCCGCGACGAGTACAAGAAGGACATCGACATCGAGAAGCTCGCGAGCGAGCTCATCGTGGACGCGGTCGTGCCGGGCCGCGAGCTGCGGGGCGAGCTGGCGAGGCGGTACGCGTACTACGCGCAGGGCTACGAGCCGCCGCGGGAGCGGAAGCGCGGCGTCACCCCCGTGTGAGCGAACGCACCAAGGAGCCGCATGGACTTCGAACTCGACGACGAGCACCGCGAGATCCAGCGCATGGTCCGGGAGTTCTGCGAGCGCGAGGTGAAGCCGCACGCGCGCCGCTGGGACGAGGCCGCCGAGTTCCCCGCCGCGACCGTGAGGGCGCTGGGCGAGCTCGGGATCATGGGGATGAGCGTCCCCGAGGCGTACGGCGGGGCCGGGATGGACCTCCTCGCCGCGGCGGTCGTCATCGAGGAGGTGGCCCGCCACGACGGGTCCCTGGCGCTCACCGTGGCGAGCCACAACGGCCTCGGGACGGGGCACCTGCTGCGCTTCGGCTCGGAGGCGCTGAAGCGCAAGTACCTCCCCGACCTCGCGAGCGGGAAGAAGCTCGCCGCCTGGGCCCTCACCGAGCCCGGCTCGGGCAGCGACGCCGCCGGCCTGCGCACCAGCGCGGTGCGGAAGGGCGACCGCTGGGTCCTGAACGGCTCGAAGACGTTCATCACCCAGGGCAGCGTGGGGGACGTCTTCGTCGTGCTCGCGCTCACGAGCCCCGACAAGCGGCAAAAGGGCATCACCGCCTTCCTCCTCGAGCGCGGCACCCCCGGGTTCTCGCAGCGCGCGCTCCACGGCAAGCTCGGGATGCGCAGCTCCGACACGGCCGAGCTCCACCTCGAGGACGTGGAGCTGCCCGACGAGCAGCGGGTGGGCGAGGTGGACCAGGGGTTCCTCGACACGCTCCAGATCCTCGACCGCGGCCGCGTCGGCATCGGCGCGCTCGGGGTGGGGCTCGCCCGCGGCGCCCTCGAGGAGGCGCGCGGCTACGCCAAGGAGCGGCGGGCCTTCGGGAGGCCCATCGCCGAGTTCCAGGCCATCGCCTTCATGCTGGCCGACATGGCGACGGAGACCTCGGCCGCCCGGCTGCTCGTGCTCCGCGCCGCGGCGCTCGCCGACGCCGGCGAGCGGTTCACGCGAGAGGCCTCGATGGCGAAGCTCTTCGCGAGCGAGGTCGCCATGCGCGCGACGTCGAAGGCGATCCAGATCCACGGCGGCTACGGGTACACCCGCGACTTCCCCGTGGAGCGCTACTTCCGCGACGCCAAGCTCTGCGAGATCGGCGAGGGCACGAGCGAGGTGCAGAGGATGGTCATCGCCCGGGACGTCCTGAGGTAGATTCGGGCCGGGAAGGGCCATGGCCGAGGGCGAGCACACCATCATCTCGAAGATCCCGCGCGAGCGGCTGAACCAGATCGCCGGGCGCAAGCTGTCCGCGCTCGGCGTCCCGGTCCGGCTCGCCGCGGACCGGGAGACGCTGGAGGGGGACCTCGCCTTCGCCGCGCGCGTCGCGAACCCGCTCGGCGGCCTGGCGCTCGCGCGGGCGCGGTTCGTCGTGGTCGGGCACGACCACCTGCGCTTCGTCGATCCGCCGCTCTCGGCGCTGCCACCCGTCCTCTTCTACGACGTCGAGCGGACCGGCGTGCTCGAGGCGCGCGTCGCGGACGCCCTCGGGAAGCGCGCCGCGCTCCTCCACGATCTGGCCGCGCGGTTGCGCGGGCTCCGGCTCGAGGCGGGTTTCGACGCCGACCGGCTGCTCGTCCGCGCCGTCGTGAAGACGCCGGGCCACGCGTTCGAGCTGCTCGCCGGCCCCGAGGGCGTGCGCGTCTCGCGCGTGGCGCCCGTCGTCGGGAAGCCCTTCGACGTCCCCGTCACGTTTCCCGCCGTGAGCATGGAGGAGCATCCCTCGCTCACCGACCTCGAGCTGTGGCTCGACGGGATGGTCGCCGAGATGCAGGCCGCCGCGAAGCGCGGGGCCCGGCCTGCCGAGCGCGCCGAGCGCGCGCAGGCGGCGCGCATCGACGTGACGCCGCCCCCGCGCAACGCGCTCACGCTCGCCCAGATCGTCCAGGCGTTCGGCGGCGACGGCGTCATGGCGCCCAACGCGCCCATCGAGCTCTTCCAGGAGTTCCAGCACTCGGGGACGCGCTACCGGTTCGTCGCGACGCGCGAGATGGGCACGCTCTTCAAGGGCCGCCTCATCGGACCGTCCGGCGACGTCTGGTCGGACAAGTTCGAGGTCTCGCGCTTCCCGGGCACGCTGAAGGTGGTGGCCGCCGCGCTCGGCGCGCCCGCGGAGCCGATCGAGGCCGCGCTGCCGCCCGGCGCGGCGCCGCCC
>DASWDS010000478.1:0-2596 GCA_036395165.1 Anaeromyxobacteraceae bacterium
CGCGGTGAAGCGCCTCATCCGCGACGTGGCGGAACGCATGCCCGAATTCGCGCACGTGCGCGCCTCGCGCATCCTGGTCGTCGCCGGCGAGGCGCGCGGCATCTCGCGCGCCACCATCCGGCCCGGGAACGTGGGGCCCGCCCGGGGCGGCGCGCGCCGGCGCTTCATTCGCGTGCGCGGGCGGCGCATGCTCTACGTCATCACCCTGCGGCCGCTCTGGTTCGCGGCGTCGAGCTGCGAGGAGCGCGTCGCGACCATCCTCCACGAGCTGTACCACACGTCCGCGCGCTTCGACGGGACCCTGCACACGGGGCGCCGACACGCGCGGCTGCCGCGCGTGTCGTTCGACCGCGAGGTGCGGGTGCTCCTGCGCCGCTACCTCGCGGAGGCGCCCGACGAGGTGGTGGCGCCGTTCGCGCGCGACGGCGTCGTGAAGGTGCGCATGTGGCTGCGCGTCCCGCGCGCGGCCGAGGGCGGCGGGAAGTCGGCGCTCGACGTCGACGAGCACCTCTTCTTCGGGTTCATGCCGCTCACGACGCGCAGCCGCCTGCCGAACCCGCCGAGGGTGGCGCCGAAGAAGCGGGCGCGCGATCGCGGCGGCGCGCCCGGCGCCCACCGCGGGCACGACGAGGAGGAGGGCGGCTAAAGGCTCGCGCCCGCGTCCTGGCGCGCCTGCGCCGGGACGGCGTGCAGGGTCTCGCCGTGCGCGTCCATCGTCACGATGGCCGGAAAGTCCTGCACCTGGATCGTCCAGATCGCCTCGCCCGCGCCGAGCTCCTCGAGCTCGTACACACCCTCCACCTTGGTGACGCATCTCGCGAGCACGACCGCCAGGCGCTCCTGCGCGTGCAGGTAGACCGCGCCGAGCTCCCTCAGCGCGGCGAGCGTGCGCGGCCCCATCCCGCCCTTCCCGATGACGCCGCGGAGCCCGAAGCGGGCGAGGACGTCCGCCTGGTAGGGCTCCTGCCGGATCGAGTCGGTGGGGCCGGCGGCGAGGAACCGCCAGGTCCCCGTCCTGGCATCCCGCGACACGACCGGCCCGCAGTGGTACACGAGCGACCCCTCGCTCACCCGGCGCACGGCCGGATCCTCGTGCTTCGCCAGGTGCCGGTGCGCCGCCTCGCGCGCGGTGATGATGCGACCGCTCACCAGGACCTCGTCACCCACCTCGAGCTCGCGGACCTGCGCTGCGCTCACCGGGAGCGTGAGGCTCTTGGGCATCGGCGACCCCCTCTCCGAGCTGCGCCGCCCGCCGGCGAAGCAGCCCCGTGCTTCATGGATGGGCACGGCGCCCGTCGACGGCACGCGTCATCGCGAGCTCGAGGAGGGCAGATCGGGCTTGCGGAGCGGCGAGCCGCCAGTCTATGGCAAGCGGCCGGGCGCGCGCCCGAGGAGGACGTGAGGGCATGAAGGTGGCAATCCTGACGGGCGGGGGCGACTGCCCCGGGCTGAACGCGGTGATCCGCGCGGTCGTGAGGCGCGGCGAGCAGCACGGCCTCGAGTTCACCGGGATCCGGGAGGGCTGGCGCGGCCTCCTCGAGAACAACCACTTCCGTCTCACGCGCGAGGCGATCTCCGGGATCCTCCACGTCGGCGGCACCATCCTGGGCACGTCGCGCACGAACCCATTCAAGAAGGAGGGCGGGCCGGAGCGGGTCATCCAGACGCTCGCCGAGAACAACATCGGCGCGGTCGTCGCGATCGGCGGTGAGGACACGCTCGGCGTGGCGAAGCGGCTCTTCGATCGCGGCGTGAACGTGGTCGGGGTCCCGAAGACGATCGACAACGACCTCTCCGGGACGGACTACACGTTCGGCTTCGACACGGCCGTGACGACAGCGACCGAGGCGATCGACCGGCTCCACACGACCGCCGAGGCGCACAACCGCGCGATCGTGTGCGAGGTGATGGGCCGGCACGCCGGCCACATCGCGCTGCACAGCGGGATGGCGGGCGGCGCCGACGTCATCCTCATCCCCGAGCGCCCCATCGTCCTCGACGAGGTCTGCCAGTACCTCCGGACCCGCCTCGCGCGCGGCAAGCGCTTCTCGATCGTCGTGGTGGCCGAGGGCGCGCAGCTCCAGCGCGGCAAGGACGAGGTGCAGACGCAGGAGCTGGACGAGTTCGGGCACGTGCGCCTCGGCGGCATCGGCGCCTACCTCGCGAAGGAGATCGAGCGGCGGACCGGCATCGAGACGCGCGCGACCGTGCTCGGGCACATCCAGCGCGGCGGCACCCCGACGGCGCGCGACCGCGTCCTCGCCACGCGGTACGGCGTCTTCGCCGCGGATCTCGTGAAGGAGGGGCGCTTCGGGCAGATGGCCGCCCTGCACGGCGACGCCATCGTCGCCGTCTCGCTCGAGGAGGCGACGAAGGCGCTGCACCTCATCGACCCCAAGCTCTACGAGGTGGCCGAGGTCTTCTTCGGCTAGCGTATGAAGCGCGAGCTCCGGCTGCCGCTCACCGTGGAGGGCCGGCTCGACCGCGCCCTCGCGGACGCGCTCGGTGTCGGGCGCGCGGCCGTGAAGCACGCCTTCGCGGCGGGCGACGTGCGCGTCGGCGGCCGGCGCGCGCGCGCGCGCGACGCGGCGCTCCC
>DASWDS010000479.1:0-10087 GCA_036395165.1 Anaeromyxobacteraceae bacterium
CCGAAGTCGGCCGGCGAGCCGAAGCGGGCCCAGTTCGTCGCGGCGGCGAACGCGAGCAGCGGCGCGGCGCCGGCGGCGAAGCGGAGGAGCTTGCGGCCGCGCGACGGGACGCGCCACGCCTCCAGGACGAAGAAGAGGGCCGTGAAGACGAGCGGCGTCCGCGTCACGGCGGCGAAGCTCCAGGCGAGGCCGGCCAGGAGCGGGTGGGCGGCGCGGTGCGCTGCGAGCAGGAAGAGGCAGCTCGCCGTGACGCCCAGGACCTCGGCCGTGAACCACACCTCTCCGCGGATGGAGCACGAGAAGGCGACCGTCCCGAAGGCGAAGAGGAGCGCGAGCGCCGCGTCCTCGCCGCGGGTCCGCGGGCTGTCGCCCGTCCGCCGCAGCCGCTCCAGGACGAGGAAGAAGAGCAGCACGTTCAGCGACGCGAAGAAGACCGTGAACGAGACGTCGACGTACTCGAACCCGAAGAGCGCGACGCCCGGGAGCATGAGCAGCGCCGGGCCGGGCGGGAACGAGACGTACCAGCGGTCGCCCACGCGCGCCCAGTCGTTCAGATCCGGCGGCGGCACCCGCAGGTGGAGCTGGCCGTGGAGCCACGCGTCGGCCTGGTAGATGAAGTGCGGCGCGTGCGACTGGCGGCCGAAGCGCGACCCGGAGAAGAGCGCCAGCACGGCGAAGCTGCCGGCGAGGAGCGCGATCTCGAGCCGGTGCGCGCGCAGCCAGGTCACGGCCGCGTGCGAAGCGGGTTTCGTCCCCCTCCCCCCGCTCTGCGCGGGGAGGGATGTGGACAGGGACGCGTTCACCGGATGAGCAGCCGCAGCTGGTTCAGCACGTCGTACGCCGCCGTCTTCCGGATGCGGTCGCGATCGCCCGGGAAGCGGCGCGCCCACGTCCTCGTCCCGTCCGGCCCCGCGATGGCGAGGTGCACCGTGCCGACGGGCTTCTCCTCGGTCCCGCCACCCGGGCCGGCGACGCCGGTCACGGCGAGGGCCCACGTCGTGCCGGCGCGCCGGCGCGCGCCCTCCGCCATGGCGCGCGCGACCGGCTCCGAGACGGCGCCGTGCGCCGCGAGCACGGCGGCGTCCACCCCGAGCACGCCCGTCTTGGCCTCGTTCGCGTAGGCGACGACGCCGACGTCGAAGGTGGCGGACGCGCCCGGGACGCTCGTCACCATCTCGGCGACGAGCCCGCCCGTGCAGCTCTCCGCGATCGCGAGCCGCTCGGCGCGCGCGACGAGGCGCTCCACCACCAGCTGCGGAAGGTCCTGCTTCCCCTCCGCGAAGATGGCGTCGCCGAAGAGGCGGCGCACCGCGGCGAGGATCCGCTCCGCGCGCGCCTCGGCGCCCGGGCCCGGCACGCTCCACTTCACGTGGATCTCGGGCCAGTGCGCGCGGTAGCCGAAGCGGACGCCCGCGTTCTCCGGCGCGTCCATCACCGGCCGCATCGCCTGGTCGGCGTGCGACTCGGGGATCCCGATGAGCTTCACGAGGCGCGCCGCCGGCACCTCCCGCTCGCTCGCCGCGACGCGGGGGAGCACGGCCTCCTCGCAGAGCCCCCGGTACTCGGCCGGGACGCCGGGGAGGCACACCAGCTCCGCGCGCTGGAGCTTCACCCTGAACCCCGGCGCGGTGCCGAACCGGTTGGGCAGGATCACCGCGCCCCGAGGAAAGCGGGCCTGCTTCGCGTTGTTCGGGGTCATCGTCCGGCCGAGCTTCTCGAAGCGGGCGCGGATGGCCGCGAGCGAGGCCGCGTCCTCCTCGAGCGGCACCCCCAGCGCGGCGGCGACGCACTCGGCGGTCAGGTCGTCCTCGGTCGGCCCGAGGCCGCCGCTCATGACGACCAGATCGGCCCGGGCGGTGGTCTCGGTGAGCGCGGCCAGCAGGTCGGCGCGATCGTCGGCGACGAGCGTCTTGCGCCGCACCATGACGCCGAGGTCCCACAGCCGGTCCATGAGCCACGCGCTGTTCGTGTCGACGATCTGCCCGGTGAGCAGCTCGTCCCCGGTGGAGAGGATCTCGACGAGGTGGCTCACCGCACGAGCTCCAGGCACCACCAGTGCGACGTCGAGCAGCCCGCGAGGATGCGCAGCCCGAGTCGCAGGAGCTCGAGCGTCGCCCAGGCCCACACGCCGGCCGCGACGTCGTCCATGACCACGCCGAAGCCGCTCTTCACCCGATCGAGCGCGCTCGCCGGCCAGGGCTTCACCACGTCGAAGAGCCGGAAGAGCAGGAACCCCGCGATGGCCGTGCCCCAGGACCAGGGCACGAACGCCATCGTGACGAGGTAGCCCGCGACCTCGTCGATGACGATGGGTGAAGCGTCCACGACCTTCCAGTACCGGCCGGCCTTCTCGGCGGCGAACACCGCCAGCGCGATGAAGGCGAGCACGGTGAGGAGGTACAGCCCGAGCGACAGGTGGCGGAGCGCCCAGAAGAGCGGGAGGGCGCCGAACGTGCCGAAGGTGCCGGGCGCGACGGGCGCGTAGCCGCACGGCCCCCACGCGGCGAGGATCACCCACGCGCCCGGGCGCGTATCGGGGACGCCCTTCTTCAACCGGAAGCGCCGCGAGGCGGCGGTCGTCATGGCGGGCTGCTGGGCGGGGTCGTGCACGCGCTAGATGTACTCGTCGCCCTCTTCTTTTTCACCGAGGCGCGCCTCGACGTCGTCGTCGTCGGGCTCGAGCGCGGGGTCCGCCTCGATCTCGGCGCGGACGGCGGGCGGCAGCGCCGCGACGGTGGGCTCGGGACGGCCGCGCGAGATGACCCACTCGGCGAGGCCCATCATGATGTAGGCGCCCATGTAGACCACCATCACGAACGAGGCGCGCGTCGCGATGCCGACCGCGAGGCCGAACACGCACATCGCGCCGAAGACGAACAGGCTCTTCGCCGAGAGGTGCACGTCCTTGAAGGTGCGGTAGCGGATGGTCGAGACCATCAGGAACGAGAGCAGCCCGACCACGAACGCGATCGAGATGCGAGTCGAGGCGTCGCCGATCGAGCCGAAGGCGCGGTAGTGCGCGATGACGATGGAGACGAGCGCCCCGGCCGCGAGCGGGATCGGGAGCCCGACGAAGAAGCGCGACGATCCCTTCTCGCCGCGGTGCGCGAGCACGTTGAAGCGCGCGAGGCGGAGGGCGCCGCAGGTCGCGAAGGCGAAGGAGAGGAAGAAGCCCAGGAAGCCCAGCGGCGCGAGCGCCCACTTGTACACGAGGAGGGCGGGGGCGGCGCCGAACGACACGACGTCAGCCAGGCTGTCGAGCTCCACGCCGAACTCCGACTGCGTCTTCGTCATGCGCGCGACGCGGCCGTCGAAGGCGTCGAAGAAGATGGCGAAGAAGATGGCGAGCGCGGCCTGGTTGAGCTCTGCGGGAGAGGCCTCGCCCGCGCAGAGCGTCATCGCGTAGAAGCCGAGGAAGATCGAGCTGCACGTGAAGAGGTTCGGCAGCACGAACATGGCCTTGCGGAGGTTGATCTGCATGCCGTGGACGCCCCTCGTCGACTCCTTTGCGCGCGCGAGGCTGTCACGCGCGCCCCCCTTTGTCGAGGGCGTTCGGCCCCGGCGTGGGTTCGTGCCCTGGGTACGTGAGGAAGTGTAACCGCTGACCTCGAAGGTGCCCACGCGGGAGGGTGGGCTCGCTGACCGGGCGGTCCGGGGCTCGGCGCGGGAGAGGGTGGGCGATCGACTAGGATGAGGCGATGCGTCCCGGATGGCGTGCGGCCCTCGTCGTCGCGATGGCTACGCTCGCGGGGTGCGCCCACGTGAGGGAGGGCTTCACCTGCCCGGCGCGCGGCGGCCGGCCGTGGCGCGAGCTCACGAGCGACCACTTCGTCCTCAGCACCGACCGGCAGAGCCGGGCAGCGCGTGCGCTTGTCGAGGAGCTCGAGGTCGCGCGCGCTGCGCTCGTCGCGGCGGCGTTCCGGGGCGGCGTCGATCCGCCGGGCCGGCTGCACGTCGTCGCGTTCGACCGGCGCGAGGAGCTCGCGGACTTCGTGGACGACGAGGTGGTGCACGGCTGGTTCGGTGCCGACCTCGACGGCGAGCCGTTCGTCGTCATGGCGGGCGTGACGTTCCGGGACGTCCACGAGATCGTGACCCACGAGCTCGCCCATCAGCTCGCGGCGACGCTGTTCGTGCGCCAGCCGCGCTGGTTCTCGGAGGGCGTCGCGACGTACCTCGAGACGGTGACCGTCGACGGCGACCGCGTCCTGCTCGGCGCCGCGAGCCGCCACCGCCTGGCCGAGGCGAGCGTCTTCAGGGCGAGCTCCGCCCAGCTCTTCGCGTGGGCCGGCGAGATCGAGCCGCGCTACTACGGGCGCGCCTGGCTCCTCGTGCACTTCCTCGTGAACCGGCGCGGCCCGCGCTTCAGCGCGTTCCAGGTGCGCCTCTCGCGCGCGGAGGAGCCGGCGGCGGCGTGGGCGGCCCAGTTTCCCGAGTACGACCCGCGGCAGCCCGGCGCGCTCGAGCGGCTCGACGGCGACCTCGGGGGCTACGCCGGGTCTGGTCCGTACACCGTCCTCTCGCTCCCGTTCGAGCGCCCCGAGGTGAACCCGTCGGAGCGCCTGCTCGACGCGAGCGAGGTCCACGCGCTCCACCTCTCCATCCCGTCGCGCGACCCGGACGCGCGCCCGGGGGATCGCGACGCCGAGGTCGCGGAGGCGCTGCGCGAGGACCCCGGGCACCCGACCGCGCTCGCGCTGAAGGCGCGGCGCCTCCCGCCGGCGGAGCGGGTGCGACTCGCGCGCGAGGCCGTCGCGACGCATCCGCGCTCGTGGCGCGCGTGGGCGTTCCTCGGCGCGGCGCTGCGGGGCGGCGATCGCGAGGCGAGGCTCGAGGCGCTCCGGCGTTCCGTGGAGCTCGCCCCCGAGAACCCACGCGCCCTCGACGCGCTCGCCCGGGAGCTCGTGCGCGCCGGCAGCGGCGAGGAGGCGCTGCCGCTCGCTCGCCGCGCCATCGCGCGCGCCCCATGGAACGCGGCGGCCTTCGACACCGCGGCCGCGGCGAGCGCGGCGCTGGGGCGCTGCGCCGACGCGCTCCACCTCCAGCAGCGCGCGGTCGACCTGCTCGCGGATGAGCTCCCGGCGGAACGGCGCCAGGAGGTCGTGCGCACGCTCGACACGTACCGCGCGCGCTGCGGCCAGCCTCAGCGACCCGTCCCGGCGCCCGGCGAGGAAGCGCAGGGCTCCCGCACCAGCTCGCCGTAGAGCAGCGTCGCGCGCGAGCCCTTCGCGCACTCGACCACCAGCGCCGGGTCGACGAGCCAGCGGTCCATGCGGAGCTGCGCCGTCGCGCCGCCGGCGAGCAGGAGCCCCGGACCGCGCCCGGTGCAGCGGACGCCCTGCAGGTCGCCCCGCGCGCTGCCGACGAGCGCCAGGCACCCCGACGTCCCGCCCTCCACGTCCACCCCATCGAGGCGCACCCGCGCGCCCGAGGCGGCGACGCCCGAACCCCCGCAGCGGACGAGCTCGCTCCCGGAGAGGGTCACCTCTCCGCCGAGCGCCTCGACGCAGGCGCTGGGGCCGTCGCGATCCGCTCCGCCGATCGTGACCGCCTCGGCGCGCACGCGGCCTCCGGCGATAGCGATGCCGGCGGGTCCGGGCGAGGCGATGACGACCGCGGACAGCGCGACGTCGCCCCCCGTGACGGTCACCGCCGCCTCCCGCGACGGCCCGAACACGACCGCATTCGAGATCGCCGCCGCCCCGCCCTCCACGGCCACCCCGGCGAGGCTGCCCTGGAGGCTCCCGCCGTCGACGCGGGCGTCGCCCCCACGGACGACGAGGCCGTGCCGGCCGCCGCGCAGATCGGCGCGCACCGCCGCCAAGCTGCCCGACGAGACGGCCGCGCCACAGGCGCCGCCGGCGAGGGCGACATCGCGGAGCGCGGCGGCGCCGCCGTCCACGACGAGCGCGCACTGCGCAGGTCCGGCGCGGAGCGTGAGCCCGGTGAAGGTGACCGCGCCGCGCACGACCGCGCCCGGCGTGCCCTCGGGAGCCTCCACCACGGTCGCGCCCTCTCCCTCGCCCGTCACGGTGAGCTCGGCGACGCGCCCGAGCGACCCGCGGTGAACGCCCGCGCCGAGCGCGACGGTGTCGCCGCGACGGGCGCGCGCGAGGGCGTCCGGCAGGCTCGCGCCGGCGGGGACGGAGACGACCGCGGTGAGTAGGACGGCGAGGACGGCGGGCGCCATGGCCGCGTCTTGTCACGGCGGAGCTGCCGCCGCAAGCGATGCGCTAATTCCCCCCGCTCCCCGTCCAGCGCGAGCCGAGGAGGACGAGCGGGTCCTCCGCCCGGCCGCCGCGCCACACCTCGAAGTGGAGGTGGGGCCCCGTCGCGCGGCCGGTCGCGCCGACGAGCCCGAGCGGCTGGCCCGAGTCGACCCGATCGCCCGGTGCGCAGAGCAGGCGCGACAGGTGTCCGTAGCGGCTCGTCAGCTCGCCGTCGTGCCTCACCTCGACGGCGAGGCCGTAGCCCGGCGTGAATCCGGCGTGGACGACGAAGCCCCTCGCGGCCGACGAGACGACGCGGCCCGCGGCCGCGGCGAGGTCGATGCCCCAGTGCATGCGCCGGATGCGGTCGATCGGGTGGAGGCGGACGCCGAACACCGACGTGAGCCCGGCGTCGGAGATCGGCCAGCGGAGCGCTGGCGGACGCGTCGCCGCGAAGAGCGTCTGGCCCAGGGCGCGCGCCGCCTCGGCGCGGCGGGCGAGGCGCTGCACGCGATCGGCGAGGCGGGCGGCGAGGGCGGGGGGCGGCGCCCCGAAGCGGCGGCGGTCGAAGCCGAGCTCCGCCTCGACCGTGATGCGGGCGCGCACCAGCTCGGCGAGCGGCGTCTGAGGCATGGCGCGGGCGAGGTAGCGCTCGAGCTCCCCGGCGAGCGCCTCCCATGCAGAGACGGCGCGCTCCGGGAAGGCTTGCGACGGCGGATCGCTCGCGCGCCGCTCGCGCGCGTCGGCGGCGAACCGGAGCAGGGTCGCGTCCACGGCGGGGCCGGGCGCGGCCTCGCTCGCGACGCGCTCGGGGGCGGGGTCCGCCACCGGCGGCCGAGGCGGCTCGTCGGGATCGATCGAGAGCAGCGCCTCGATCGTCGCCGCGTCGTCCACGATGGGCGCGGCGGAGGTGGGCGCGGCGGGCGCCGTTTCCGCGGCGAGGCCGATCTCGTCGAAGGTGAGCTTCGCCACCGGCGTGGTGGCGCACGCCGCGGTCGCGAGGAGGAGAGAGGTGAGGATCCGGCGCATGCGGCGCGTCTGCGGCAGCGATGGTAGCACGCGCGATCGACCGATCGACCCGGCGTCCCGCGAGCGTGGGACGCGGCGGGGTGCGCGGCGCGCCTACTACGCGGCGATCGTCCGCGCGATGCGCCGGACCGCCTCCTCGACGTCGTCCGCCGAGACGTCGAGGTGCGTGACGAAGCGCAGGAGGTCCGGGTGAGAGCCCTCGGCGTTGCAGAGGACGCCCGCGGCGCGGAGGCGCGCCACCAGCTCGGGAGCGCTCCGGCCGTGGAAGGCCGCGAAGACGAGGTTCGTCTCGACCGGGAAGCGCAGCGTCACGCCGGTGAGCTCCGAGAGGAGCGCGCCGAGGCGCTTCGCGTTCGCGTGGTCGTCGGCGAGCCGCGCGACGTGGTGCTCGAGCGCGTACAGGCCCGCCGCGGCGACGATCCCGGCCTGGCGCATCCCGCCCCCGAGGCGCTTCCGGAGCCGCCGCGCCTCCTTCACGAGCTCGCGCGGCCCTGCCACGACGGAGCCGAGCGGCGCGCCGAGCCCCTTCGAGAAGCAGAGCGAGACGACGGTGGCGGGCGCCGCGTAGTCGCGCGCCGCGACGCCGGTCGCCACGACCGCGTTGAGGAGCCGCGCGCCGTCCATGTACACGGAGAGGCCATGGCGCGCCGCCACCTCGGCGACCGCGCGAACCCACTCGACGGGCCAGATCTTCCCGCCGCCGCGGTTGTGCGTGTTCTCGATCTCGACGACGCGCGTCCGCGGCGCGTGGACGTCGTCGGGCCGGATGGCGGCCTCCACGGCGGCTGGGTCGAGCACGCCGCGCTCGCCGGCGAGCCCGCGCACCTGCACGCCCCACAGCGCGGCCAGCGCGCCCCCCTCGTAGTTGACGATGTGCGCGCCCTGATCGCACACGACCTCGTCGCCGGCGCGCGCCAGGACCCCGAGCGCGACCTGGTTCGCCATGGTGCCGCTCGCGACGAAGAGCGCGGCCTCCTTGCCGAGGAGGCCGGCGGAGCGCTCCTCGAGCGCGCGGACGGTGGGATCCTCGCCGTAGACGTCGTCGCCCACCTCGGCGCGCGCCATCGCCTCGCGCATGGCGGGGGTGGGGCGGGTGACGGTGTCGGAGCGGAGGTCGATGAGGTGCATGGCGGGCTCCATGGGTCGCGCGATGTTACCATCCGCGCCGGATGGCACCCGCGGTGAGAAGAGCGCGCGCACCGGGCGAGGCCGAGCGGGCGAGAGCTCGCGAGGTCGTGGACCGGCTCGAGCGCGCGATGCCGGAGGCGCGCATCGCGCTCGCGTTCCAGGACGACGTCCAGCTGCTCGTCTCGGTCATCCTCTCCGCCCAGTGCACCGACGCCAGGGTCAACATGGTCACGCCCGCGCTCTTCGCCCGGTTCCCCGGCGCCGCGGCGTTCGCCGCCGCGCGCGCGAGGACGCTCTGGCCCTACGTGAAGAGCTGCGGCCTGTACCGGGCGAAGTCGCGCAACATCGTCTCGGCGATGCGCGCCATCGTCGCGGAGCACGGCGGCCGGGTGCCGCGCGACCGCGCGGCCCTCGAGGCGCTGCCGGGCGTGGGCCGCAAGACGGCCGGCGTCGTGCTCATCCACCTCGGCGCCGGCGAGGCGTTCCCGGTGGACACCCACGTCGGGCGCGTCGCTCGCCGGCTCGGCCTCACCCGCGCCAGCGACCCGGGCAAGGTGGAGGACCGGCTCATGCAGCTCCTGCCGCGAGAGCGCTGGGCGCAGGGCCACCAGCTCTTCGTGTGGCACGGGCGCCGCACGTGCACGGCGCGGAATCCCGCCTGCCCGCGCTGCGTGCTCGACGACCTGTGCCCGAAGATCGGGGTCGCGAGGGCGAGGGGGTGACCGGAGCCATCCCGGACAAGAATAGGCTGGTGGCGTGCCGGACAAGAAACGCCCTGCGAAAGCAGAATACGCAAAGCGCGACCAAGCTGCAGGCGTACTCCGGTCACGAAGGCATGTACAAGCGCTTCGTCACGACGACGAGGTGCGCGACGCGTACCAAGATTCCTCGGACCGAACCATCCGGCGCGGTCCGCTACCGGTGAAGCGCGAGATGGAAGGGAGGAGCCTCTACGGAGGAGGCGAGAGCCCACACGCTACGAACCGCTGGAAAAGCCAGGCCGCCTCGCCCACGAACGGGGCATCGACCAGGTCACGGCGCCGGCACAGGAGAGCTTCCACGAGGGGGCGGGCGAAGAGGTGCAGGTAGGCCCTCCGCCGTTGCGTGCCCGTCGCGCCGAGCGCCACGTACTCGGGGGCATCGGTGATGAGATCGTTCTCCTCGCCGTACGCGTAGTGTCGATGGCTCGACCATCTCCACTGGCTCGCACGGGGGACGAGATTCGCCCGCACCGGGTTGAGGTCGCCGTACCGCATGACCTCGAGTTGATGGCGACCGCTCTGGATCTGAGGCGAGCGGAGGCGCTCCATGACGACCTGTCCACGGCCGGCGGTCCGCCGATTGTACCAGCGGGCGAATCCCCAGTTGACGAGCTTCCAGTACGCGCTGAAGGCCTTCTGGCCCTTGGTGGCCCTGCACATGACGTGAGGGTGGGTGCCCATGAGGCAATAGGAGTGGATCTCGATGCCGTACTTCCCCTTGTAATTGCGCAGGAGCTCGAGGAATTTCTCGCGAGCCGCGTCGGAATCGAGGACGAGAGTGTGGCCGTGACTGCGCCAGGTGCAGTGGTTGGTGGAGTTCTCCTCGACGAGCAGGATGCGTGGGACTCGCGGCACGTGAAGGAGACCGAAGCAAGCGGTGCGCCAGGCCATGTCCGACGCGGCGCCAGGCACGCGGCCCCGGCACGGCGCCATGCGGCGCCATGTCCGGCACGCGACGCG
>DASWDS010000480.1:0-3146 GCA_036395165.1 Anaeromyxobacteraceae bacterium
TGAGCGCCTGCGAGAGCCCGCCCACGAAAGCCACAAGCATGCCGCCCGCGACGAGCGCGGCGGCGCGCGCGCCGACGCCGCTGACGAGCGCCAGCCCGGCGACGACCTCGATCCCGACCACGATCGCCGCGACCGAGGGCACCAGCGCCGGCGGCAGGAGCCGGTAGTTCGCGACGTCCTTCGCGAACCCCGCCATGTCCGGGACCTTCGTCGCGGCTGCCCAGAGGAAGATCGCGCCCAGCGCGACGCGGCTCCCGAGGACGAGGGCGCGCCTCATGGCGGCCCTCCCTGCGGGTGCGCTCCGCACGCGGCGCACGGGCCGGACGCCTCGGGCGCCCCCGCCGCCGCCCACGCCGGCCAGGCGCCGGTGAGCACCCGCACGTCCTGCACGCCGCGCTCGAGCAGGAGCTTCGCCACCTGGTCCGCCTGCGCGCAGCTCGGGTCGCGATCGTAGACGACGATCGTGTGGTACGCCCCGAGCCGCCACAGCACCGGGTCGGGCGCCTCGCCCGGCGAGAGGTGGAGCGCGCCGGTGATGTGGCCCGCCGCGTACTCGGCCGCGGAGCGGGCGTCCACGAAGAGCGCCGAGCAGGCGACGCACAGCGGAGCCGCCTCCTCCACCGAGATGCGTGGCGCGACCGGGAGCCGGCCGCCGGCGAGCTGGCACATGGCGCCGGGCGCGTCCGCCGCCGCGACGAGGGGCTCGCCGAGCCGGGCCGGCTGGGGCGTGAGCCGGTTCCCGGCGAGGCCGAGGACGGCGCCCGCCGCGGACAGCACGAGCGCCTGGAAGAGGGTCCGCACCCCACCATGGTAACGCGGTCCGGCCCGGGGGGAAGCTCAACGTGCGAGGCGGCTCGCGATGCCGAGATAGGCAAGCAGCGTCAGGTTGTCGGTGACCGCGAGCGTGAGCGGGGCCGCGGCGAGGGCCGGGTCGATGCCGAGGCGGCGGAAGAGGCCGGGCACGGTGACCGCCAGCGCTGAGGCGGTGGTGACGGTGAACGCCATGGTGGCCGCGAGGACGGCCGCGAAGCGCGGGTCGCCCAGCCACAGCAGGCACACGCCGCCGACCAGCATCCCGCAGGCGACGCCAAGGAGGGAGGCCGCCTGGACCTCGCGCCCGAGGAGCTGCGCGAGCGACGGCGGGACGTCGGACGACAGCGACGAGACCGTCACCGCCGACGTCTGCATCCCGACGCTCTCGGCGACGAGGAGCACGACCGGCACGAAGAAGGCGAGCGCCACGACGCGCTCGACCGTCCCGTGGAAGAGGCCCGAGATGAAGGCCGACAGGAGGCCGCTCACGACCGTGAAGAGGAGCCAGGGCAGGCGCAGGCGGACGATGCCGAGCGGCCCCGCGCGCTCCTCCTTCTCCGAGACGCCGAGCGAGGCGAGCCAGTCGTGCCGCACGCGCCCCTCGTACTCGCCCATGAGCTGGTCGCTGAAGGCGTCCGCCTGCACGACGCCCACGATCCGGCGGTCGGCGTCGACGACCGGGAAGGCGAGGAAGCGGTAGGTCGCGAAGAAGTCCTCGAGGAGGGCGCGATCGCCGCCGGCCGGGAGGGCGATCGCGCTCGGCGAGTACACGTCCTGCACGCGCGTGCCGGGCGACGCGGTGAGGAGCTTTCGGACGGGGACGACGCCCGCGAGCCGGCCCGAGGCGTCCACCGCGTAGCAGTAGAAGACCGCCTTGTCGGGCGCGGCGCGCAGGATCTCCACGGCCTCCTCCACCGTCGCGGTGAGCGGCACGGCGTAGAAGTCGGGGCTCGCGAGATCGAGGATCCGGGTGGTGCGCTCCGCCATGCCCGCGGGTATATTGCGCCCGCATGGGAGCACCCGTCTACGAAGTCGCGAAGGAGTTCGTCTTCAGCGCCGCGCATCAGATCCGGATGCACGGCGGCAAGTGCGAGCGGCTGCACGGCCACAACTGGCGCATCCGCGTCCACGCGCGCGCCGCCGCGCTGAACCGCATCGGGATGGTGGTCGACTTCGCGGATCTGCAGAAGATCGTCGCCGAGCTGTGCGCCCGCTTCGACCACCAGAACGTGAACGAGGTGCCGCCCTTCACGGAGGTGAACACCACCGCCGAGAACCTGGCCCGCTACTTCTACGAGGAGGCGAACCGGCGTCTCGCCGTGGTGGAGGAGGGGCGGGTCAGGGTGTCGCGCGTCGAGGTGTGGGAGAACGAGGGCTCGCTCGCGACCTACCGCGAGGAGTGAGCCCCCGGGGACGCGGCGTGGCTGCGCGACGGGGACGGTCAGATCCTCCCGTCATACTGCCGAGGTGTCCGTCCTCTGCCTCGTCCCAGACGCGCTCCGTGCCGCGCGTGCGGCTCGCCGCCTGTGCGACGCCGAGGGCGGGATCCTCTTCGGCGCGCGCGTCACGACCCTCGACGCGCTGGCGCCCGGGATCCTGGCCGCGGCCGGTGACGGAAGAGCGCTCCTCTCGGCGCTCGCGGAGCGGCTCCTCGCGCTCGACGCCGGAGCGGCGGCGGGCGGTCTCCTGGGCGCGCTCGAGCCCGGGAGCGGGCTCGGGTTGGCGCTCGCGAGCGCCCTCGCGGAGCTTCGGCAGGGGGAGGTCGCGCCGGGTGAGGTCCGGGCGGCGGCCGCCGAGCTCGGCGGCCGGGCCGGCGGGCGGCTCGCCGCACTCGCCGACGCGCTCGAGGCATACGGCGCGCGGCTCGCCCTCCTCGGCGCCCTCGATCGTCCGGGGGCAGCCCTCGCCGCGGCCGCCGCCCTCGAGCGCCACGGCGCGTCCTCGGCGCAAGGCGAGGTGGGAGCGCTCGACCTCCTCGTCCTGGAGGGCTTCTCGGCGCTCCCCCCCGCCGCCGCCGCGCTGGTGAGCGCGCTCGCGCGGCGCGCCCGGCGGACGCACGCGCGCGTGCCCTTCTTCGCGGAGCGGCCGGACGTCTCCGCTCCCGCCGAGGCGACCGTGCGGCGGCTCGAGGCGATGCACGAGCTCCGCGACGTCGCGATCGCGCTCGAGGACCTCGACGCGGGCGGCGCGCGCGCGCCGCGCCTCGCGCGGCTGCTCGGGGCGGTGGTGGGGGGCTCGGGCGGCGGCCGCGACGGGGACGACGGCCTCGTGCTGGCGAGCGCCGGCGCGGGCGAGGAGGGCGAAGCCGACGTCGCCGCCCGGCTCGTGGCGGG
>DASWDS010000481.1:0-4383 GCA_036395165.1 Anaeromyxobacteraceae bacterium
CGCGATGAGCGCGAGCGCCGAGAGCACGGGGCTCCCGGTCAGCGAGCTGAGCAGGTACCAGATGAGGAAGCGGGACATGAAAGTCCTTCACAGCTCGAGCCGCAGCCCCACGCGCTCGTGCAGGACATGGAGCCCGCGGCCGCCGAGCCGGACGTAGGTGTAGGCGGCGCCGAGATCGATCGCCAGCCAGCGTGCCGGGTGCCAAGCGCCTCCGGCCCACAGCTCGGGGAAAGCGCCCAGGCGATCGACGCCGTCGACGTCGACGCCGCCGCCGGAAGAGCCGCTGTGGCTCCATCCATCGTGGTGGTGCCAGTCGGCGGCCGACCGGCCCGGCACGAGGAGCGGCGCCGCCGTCGTCCCGACGAGCGAGGGCAGCCCGAGCAGCGGCCGATCCGCGCCCGCCACGCCCAGCCGCACCGCGCCTCCGAGGTACGGGATCCAGCTCTGATCGGCCGCGTCGCGGAAGCGGTAGACGACACCCGGGGTGAGCCCCAGCATCGCCCACGCCGGTCCGTCGCCGCTCACCGCGGCGTCGAGCTGGATGCGGACGGCCCAGCGCGGGCCGGCGTCCACGAGGAGCGCCGAGACGAGCTCCAGGCCACCGCGCATGCCGCCGCCGGAGATGCCCTGCGCGGCGCCGATGGCGAGCGGCTCGAGGACGACGCCGAGCCCGAGCACGCCGGAGCGGCGCAGCGGCTCGGGCGGCGAGGGGGGGACGAGCTGGCCGAGTGCGAGCGCGAGGACGAGCGGAGCGCAGGTCATCCGCCCATCTGACCACGTTTACCGAAGGATCAGACTCACGTTTCGCGCCCTTTTCGACCGCCGCGGTGGGCGGTCTGGGGGAGCTGCGCTCGCTCCCCCCAGCTGAGGTCGAGCTACGCGAAAGTGCAGCTCGACCGGAAATCGCTCTGACTCGCCGAGAACTGCGTTTGCGAGCACGAGAAACGGCCAAAGGCGAGTCAGAGCAGATCCCACCCGAACCCCTCGCGCTCGAAGGCGTCGTCGGCGAGCGACTTCACGAGCTCGTCGTCGTTCACGTCGACGCGGCGGAAGTTGCCGCGGATGCGGCTGCGCGCGCGCCGCGCGAAGACCTTCAGGATCTCGAGCTCGCGCTGGGCCTTCTCCGCCCCGCGCTCCTCGACGGCGGCGTTGACGCGCGAGAGGACCGCGGCCAGCACGAAGAGGTCGATGAGGATGTCGGCGATGCGCCGGAGCGCGAACTGCTTCTCGATGATGTTGCGGCCGTGGCGGCGGAGCACCCGGTCGGCCACCCACGCGAGCTCGCGCGTCTCCTCCTCGAACTGCTCCGCCTGGTCCGCGAGCGCCGGGTGGAGGAGCTTCCAGCCGCGCTTCTCGCCCACGCCGGTCCGCAGGGCGGCGTGCTTGAGCGCGTACTCGGAGAGCACGCCGAAGCCCTTGATGGGATCGGCGAGGACGCCCTTCATGCTCTGCGACAGCTCCTTCAGCTCCGCGCCGACGTCGTTCATGGCGGTGAGCGCGATGAAGAGCCGGAGGATGTCGTTCGTGCCCTCGAAGATGCGGTTGATGCGCGCGTCGCGCATGGCGCGTTCGTAGGGAAACTCGCGCATGAAGCCGTTGCCGCCCGCGATCTGCAGCGCCTCGTCGCTGGTGCGCCAGAGCGCCTCCGTCGCGAACACCTTGGAGATGGCGGCCTCCACGGCGTAGTCCTGGTAGCCCTGGTCGGCGAGGCCCGCCACGAGCCCCACCACCGCCTCCGACGCGTAGGCGTCCACCACCATCTCGCCCACCTTCTGCTGCACGAGGCCGAACTTCGCGATGGGCCGCCCGAACTGCGCGCGCTCCTTGGCCTGACGCGTCGCGAGCCCGATGAGCCGCTTCATGGCGCCCACGCACCCGCCGCCGAGGCCGGTCCGGCCTGCGTTGAGGATGCGCATGGCGGTCTTGAACCCCATCCCGACCTCGCCGAGGACGTGGTCGTCGGGCACCTTCACGTCCTCGAAGTGCACGGTCGTGGTCGAGGAGGCGCGGATCCCCATCTTGTCCTCGTGCGGACCGACCGACACGCCCGGCATGTCGCGCGTGACGATGAACGCCGTCATCTGCGCCTTGCCGCCGGGGTGCGCGCTCGGGGTCCTCGCGAACACGGTGAAGAACTGCGCGAGGCCGCCGTTCGTGATCCAGATCTTGTCGCCGTTCAGGAGCCAGTGGTTGCCCTCCCGCACGGCGGCCGTCCGCACCGCGGCCGCGTCGGAGCCGGCGCCCGGCTCCGTGAGGCAGAAGGCCGCGATCATCTCGCCCGTGGCGAGCCGCGGGAGCCACCGCTTCCTCTGCGCGTCCGTGCCGAACAGGAGCAGCCCGCGCATGCCGATCGAGCTGTGCGCGCCGATGGTCAGCGCGACGGACCCATCGTGCTTCGCGATCTCCTGGAGGGCGCGCGAGTAGGCAGCCGACCCGAAGCCGAGCCCCCCGTGCTCCTCGGGGATGACGAGCCCGAAGAGCCCGAACTCCTTGAGCTCGTCCACGAACTCGCGCGGCATCTCGCCGCGCACGTCCCAGGCCCGGAAGTCCTTGGCGCGAGGGGAGAGGAGCTGGTTCACCGACGCGAGCACCTGCGCCAGGGTCTCCTTCTCGGCGGGCTTCATCTCCGGGTACGGGACGACGATCTCCTCCTCGACGTGCCCCATGCAGAGCGCCTGGACGAAGCTGGAGGTCTTCTTGTCGATCACGGTGCACCTCGGGCGGTGGGCCTCCACGCTACACGACTCGGGCCGGGGATCGATGCCCTGCGCGTGACCCGCGGGCCGAAAGATGGTTTCTTGTCGCCTCCCGCGTTCGGAGGTCCCTCGGAATGAAGAAGCTCCTCTCCACGCTCGCGTCGCTCAAGCTGGCGGTGATCCTCCTGGTGCTGCTCCTGCTCGGGCTCGCCGCCGGGACGATCGTCGAGTCGTCGAGCGGCGTCGCGGTGGCGGGCCGCCAGGTCTACTACGCCTGGTGGTTCATCGCGCTGCAGGCCGCCTTCGCCGCGAACGTCCTCGCCTCGATCGTGGCGTTCTTCCCGTGGGGCCGGTCCCGCATCGGCTTCCTCACCGCGCACGGCGCCCTGCTCGTCATCCTGGCGGGCGCCGTCACGAGCTGGTTCTTCAAGGTCGAGGGGCAGCTCCAGCTCTGGAAAGGCGAGAGCGGGGACGCGATCGCGAGCCCCGACAGCGGGCGGGTCGCGCTGCCGTTCACGGTGAAGCTCGACGACTTCCGCGTGGACCACTACCCGGGCACCATGCGCCCGTCGAACTTCCGCAGCGACGTCGAGGTGATCGAGCCCTCGGGCGCCCGCTTCAAGACAGCCATCTGGATGAACCACGAGCTCGAGCACCAGGGCTGGCGCTTCTTCCAGTCGAGCTACCGGCAGGAGGATGGCCGCGTCGCGACCGTGCTGTCGGTGTCGAAGGACCCGGGCCAGCCCATCGTGTTCCTCGGCTACGGCCTGCTCGTCGCCGGCATGTGCATCGTGCTCGGCACGCGCATCTCGCAGACGCGGGCGCGCAGGGAGCGGGAGGCCGCGGCGGCGAAGGAGAGCGGGATCGGCAAGGCCGCGGCGCTGGGCGCGCTCGCCCTCGCCTTCGCGCTGCCGGCGCACGCCGCCGATCCGGCGCTCGAGGCGCTGCGGCGCCTCCCGGTGCAGCACGACGGGCGCGTGATGCCGCTCGACACGCTCGCGCGCGAGGCGGTCTGGACCGTGACGGGCCAGCGCTCGTGGGACGGCGCCGACCCCGTCTCGACCGCGACCTCGTGGGCGTTCGACCCGCCGGTGGCGTCGAGCGCGCCCGTCGTCGCGCTCGGCAGCTCCGAGATCGCGGCCGCGGCGGGCCTCCCCGCCGGCGCCTCGCACGGCTCGTTCCTGCAGATCGTGAACAGCCGCCCCGTCCTGCAGCTCATGGACCAGGCGCACCGGGCCGCCGAGGCGAACGTCCCGCGGCAGGGCGCGCTCGCCGCCGCCGAGAAGCTCGAGGCGCGCCTCGTCCTCTTCCAGCAATTCCTGCAGCGCGAGATCCTGCGCCCGCTCCCGCCGGCCGGCGACGTGAACGGCAGGTGGAGCCCGGTCCCGGCGCCGCTCCTCGACGCGCGCAATCTCGCCGCGCTCGCGACCGGCGCGCGGCCGGCGGGCTGGCCGGAGGCGAGCGGGATCGAGCGCGAGGTGACCTACAACGCGGTCCGCCCGACGCGCATCGCCTGGATCGTGCTCGCGGCGGCGCTCGCCGTCTCGATCCTGGCCTGGAACCGCAGGAGCAAGGTGCTCGACGGGCTCGCGGCGGCGGGCCTCGCGGGCGGCTTCGCGGTGATGAGCTGGGGCATCGCGATGCGGTGGCAGATCGCCGGGCGCATCCCCGCCTCGAACATGTACGA
>DASWDS010000482.1:0-19681 GCA_036395165.1 Anaeromyxobacteraceae bacterium
GGAGGGCGGCCGCGACCCCGAGCGCGAGCTGTTCCGCACCCGGCACAGCCTGCTCGGCGAGCGGCCGAACGCGGGCGTCATCGAGTTCGGCTGGAACGATGGCCGCATCTCGATGGATCGGGACACCGAGATCGCGATCGAGGTCCTGTGCGAGCACGTGCTCCACGCCGTGGGACGGCTCGAGCATGTGCGCTCCGCGCCGCGTGCGCTGCCCACCGCGAGCAGCGACGCGGAGAGCCGGCGAATCGCCGTGTCGTGAACGTGCAGCGCCGATCCTTCGTTCGCCCTTCGACTCCGCGGGTGATTGTCCGCGCTCAGCCGCCCGCGTAGGCGCGCCGCAGACCCGCGATGTCGAGCTTCTTCATGCCGAGCATCGCCTCCATCACACGCCGGGCGCGGCCGCGGTCGGGGTCCTTCATCAGCTCGCCGAGCACGGTCGGCACGATCTGCCAGGAGACGCCGTAGCGGTCCTTGAGCCAGCCGCACTGCTCGATCATGCCGCCGGCCGACAGCGCGTCCCAGAGGCGGTCGACCTCGGCCTGGTCGGTGCAGTTCACGACGAACGAGATGGCGTGGTTGAACGGGTCGAGGGGCCCGGCGTTGATCGCCAGGAACTGCTGACCGGCGAGGGTGAATTCGACGACCTGGACCGAGCCGGCCGGACCGCTCGGCGTGTCGGCCGGGATGGGGGTGACGCTGTCGACGCGCGAGTCGGGAAAGAGCGAGACGTAGAACTTCGCCGCCTCGACCGCCTTGTCGGCGAACCACAGGTGGGGAGCGATCTTCGAGCGGGTGATTGCGGACACGGGAGCCTCCTTGGTTCACGAGCCAAGTGGGGATGCGACACGGCTGGATCTAAGGGGCCGCGATCGCGTGTGCCAGGACGGTCGCAGGCCGCGCGCTCGTCGCTCCAGTGTCAGACACCAATGGTATGGGTTGGATCGTGGACGAGGTGTGCCGCGAGCTCGAGTCCGTACTCCTGTCGCCGACCTCGGCGGACGCGCTGGACACAATCGCCCGGCAGGCGTGGCTGCTCCGGCCGGTGGCGCCCCACGAGCGGCACGGGGTGCTCCGGAACGAGGCGGCGCTCCTCATCGACCGCCTCCTCGTGCGCGTGGCGCGCGGGAGGGGCGCGCTCGACATCGCCGTCGGGGAGCGCCTCGCGCTCCTCGCCGACGGGGCCGGCTCGCTCCGGCTCGGGTACTCCGGCATCGGCGACTACGCGCGCGAGCGCCTCGGGATCGCGGCGCGCACGGCGCAGGACCTGGCCCGGCTCTCGCGCGAGCTGCGCGAGCGGCCGCTCCTTCGAGAGGCGGTCCGCAGCGGCGAGGTGAGCGCGCGCAAGGCACAGGTCGTCTTGCCCGTGGCGCGCGGTGACGATGAGGCCGGCTGGGTGGCTCGTGCCAAGGACGAGACGGTCCGGGCGCTCGAGGCCGCGGTGAAGGCGGCGGGAGGCGCGCCGGCCGACGACGACGAGCGGTGGCAGCGCATCTGGGTGAACGCGTCCCCGCAAGCCCTGGCGGCGCTGGACGAGGCGATGGGTCTCGCGGGGAAGCTCCTCGGCGCGACGTCGCCGAAGTCGCAGCGGCTCGAGGCGATCTGCCAGGAGTACCTCGGAGCGCATTCCGAGCGGGTGGAGAGCGCCCGAGAGCCCGAGGACGAGGTGTTCCACACCTCCGTGGGGAATTGGCTCGAGGCGGCCAAGGCGGCGCTCGAGGCGGAGACGCGCTGGGCGTTCCTCGACGCGGCCGAGCCGGTCGCCACGCCCGAGGGGCCTGCTTCCGTCGATCCCCAGCACCTGGACGGCGAGCTGCGGCGCCTCGTGGTCATGCGTGAGGGGTGGGACGAGCTCGTCGGGCATCTGGCCATGCTCTTCCGCGACCTGGGGCTCTGGCAGGACGCGCTCTTCGCCTCCTTCGGGCACTACTGTTCGCAGCGGCTCGGGATGGCGGCGCGGACGGTCGAGCAGCGCATCTGGCTCGAGCGGCGGCTCTACGCGCTGCCCCGGCTCAGGGAGGCGATGCGGGATGGACGCCTCTCGTACGAGAAGGCGCGCCTCGTGGCGCAGGTGGCCGACGACTCGACCGTCGAGGCGTGCATCGCGCGCGCCGAGCCGATGACCTGCATCGAGCTCCGGCGCGAGCTGGAGGCGCAGGAGGAGGCGCAGGTATGCGCGCAGGGGGTCATCGACCTGCGCGTGCCGGAGCGGGTGGTCGGGATCCTGGGCGAGGCGTTCCGGGCGGTGCGCGCGGTGGCCGGGCGCTGGCTCGAGCCGGGCGAGTGCCTGGAGATCATCGCCCGGCACTTCACCGACACCTGGAAGCACGCGCTCGCGGAGCGGAGCACGCCGCACCGGAGGGTCCTCGCGCGCGACCGCGGCCTCTGCCAGGTGCCGGGCTGCAGCCGCGCCGCGTTGCATGCCCACCACGTCCGCTACCGGTCGTCCGGCGGCGGCGACGAGCCCGATAACCTCGTCTCGCTCTGCGCCGCGCACCACCTCCACGGCGTGCACCGCGGCTTCATCCGCGTGCACGGCCAGGCTCCCGATGCGCTCTGCTGGGAGCTCGGCGTCGGGACCTCATCGTCGAGGCGCGTGCGGAACGGCGCGTAGACCGTCGCGGGGAGCTGATGCTCCCGCGACGTCAGCGCCTGCTGACCGCCAGCTTCACGCCGAACGCGATGAAGACGAGCCCGGTGACGGACTCGAGCGCGCGCTGCACCCGAGGCTGCGCCAGCACTGGCCGCAGCCGCGCGACGAAGAGGGTCACCAGCGACAGCCAGACCAGGCCCTCGACGAAGTGGATGGACGCGAGCAGGATCGACTTCGCCAGCACCGGGTCGCCGGGGCCGATGAACTGTGGCAGGAACGCGAGGTAGAAGATCGCCACCTTGGGGTTGAGCACGTTCGTGAGGAGCCCCTCGACGTAGGCGCGGTGCGCGCCGGCCGGGTCGGCGGGCCGCTCCGCGATGGGCGTGCCTCGCGCCGCGCTCCGGATCGCCTGGAGGCCCAGGAACACGAGGTAGAGGGCGCCGGTCAGCTTCACGAGCTCGAAGGCGCGCGCCGACCGCACCAAAACGACCGAGAGCCCGAGGGCCGACAGCGTCGCGTGGATGAAGAGGCCGCTACCGATGCCCAGCACCGTGAGCAGACCGGCGCGCCGCCCCCGGACGAGCGCGCTGCGCACGACGAGCATGGTGTCGGCGCCCGGGGTGAGGGTGACGATGGCGGCGACGCCGGTGAAGGCGAGGACACGGGCGTCGAACATGGCCACAGGTATACACGGCGCGGCGAGGAAGCTGCACCGTCTCGATGGGACGTTCCCGTTCTCGTCGCTATCAGGAACGGAACTGCGCCGCCATGAAGCTGCGCGTGCGGTCGAAGCGGTCGGGTCGGCCGAGCTGCGACTGCCCGGCGAGGAGCGCGGCGGCGAGGGCGATCGAGAGGAAGACCTGGAGCGCCACCCCGTTCCGTTCGCCCTTCGACCCTTCGACTTCGAACGGTCGAAGGGCGAACGCCATCACGGCCCAGAGCGCGGAGGTCGCGAGGACGACCGCCCACGGCGCGAGCGCCCACCACGAGCTCGTGTGCAGCGCCACGCCGAGCAGGTCGGTCGAGCGCAGCCCCATGCGCGCGAGCGGGACGACGAGCTGCCAGAGCGGGTTCGTGAGCTCCTCCGGCAGGTACGGGCACACCGCCATCGTGAGCGCGAGCACCGCCATCCCGAAGAGCGCGAGGCCGGCGGCGATGAAGCCGAGGCCACGATCGCGCAGCCACCCGGCCGCGGCGAGCGCGGGCGGGATGAGGAACGCGCAGACGGTCGTGATGTGCCTCGGCCCCACCACCCAGCCCCACGCCTCGTAGGTGAAGCTCGCGGTGAAGAGCGCGTAGAGCGCGAGCTCGGAGGCGCACAGGAGGGCGAGCGCGCGGTCGCGCCGCGCGAGGAGGACGAGCCCCGGCACGCCGAGCGCGAGGAAGGGGCTCCAGGCGAAGAGTCCGCGCGCGGGATCGAGGAAGCTGCCGGCGAGCGCGCGCAGGCTGGGGGCGCCGACGCCCATGAAGCCGCGCGCGTGCCACTCGGTGAACACGGGATTCACGAGGTAGCGGTAGCCCGTGTGGAAGGGGTTCCCGAAGGCGGCCTGGTGGTAGAGGGCGAGGGCGAGGATGGGGGGGAGGAAGCCGAGGAAGGCCGAGATGATCGGGCCTCGATGCCTCTCTCCCTGGCCCTCCCCCCGCTCGGCGGGGGGAGCGGATCGCCACGCATGCAACGCGAGGGGGAGCAGCGCGAGCGCGCTCGTGTACTCGAGGAGCACTGCGCAGCCCGCCATGAAGCCCGCCAGCGCGAAGCTGCGCCGCTCCACGGCCCACCAGCACGCCACGACCGCCGCCGCCGTCGGCCCGTGGCTCATGAAGAGCGTCGAGTAGGGCCACATGATCGTGCCGAGCGCGAAGACGAGCGCGCCGGAGGTGGCGAGGGCGGGCTCGAAGCGGCGCGCGAGGATCTGGCGGAGCAGCTCTGCCGCGATCGCGCCCGGCACCATGCAGACGAGGAGCCGGACCCAGAAGATCGCCTCCGCCTCGCCGACGGGGCGGCCGCCGTGCGCCGCCCGCGCGACGGCGTAGGCGGCGGCCCCGGCGAACGCCACGCCGGGCGCCTTGTTCGGATAGGAACGGCCGTCCCTCACCGAGAGGTCGCCCACCGGCCCGTGCCGCGCGAGCTGCGCATTCACCGCGAGCGAATGGTCCTCGACGATGGCGCGCGCCTGGTAGAGGCGCGACAGCTCGTTCGGGCTCCGGATGGTCGGGAGCCAGGGGAAGAGGAAGGCGTAGAGGAGGAGGACGAGGGCGGGGAGCGCTGCGGCGCGCGTGAGGCGCGAGAGCACCAGCCCCGAGTCGGTCGTCACTGTCAGAGAGGGAACTATACTTTTCGTCTCGTGTGATGTGCCAGGCTCCTGGCGAGGATCCATGGCTATGGCCAGGGCCGCACGGTCGCGAAGAACGCCTCGCCGCTCTTCTCGTCCGTCACCTGGTGCACGATCCGCTGGTCCTTCGAGATGGTGAGGCGCGAGTGCGTCTTGCGCGCCGGCACCTTCACCTCGAAGGTCACGGTGTCCTTGCGCGCGTCGACGAGGGTCAGGTCGAGCGTCGAGCCGTCGGGGAGCGGGAGCGAGGCGGACTTGCCGAGCTCCATCTCCTTCTGATGCTCGCCGACCTGGTCCCAGCGCTGGTAGGCGAGGCGCCCGAGCTGACCGTGCAGGTCGGCGAGCTTCGGATCGACGGCGGCGGGCCCTTGCCGCGAGCCCTTGATGATGCGGACGCGGACGGGGATGCTTCCGGCGGCGGCAGCGGGGACCGGGACGGCGGCCGCGAGCACGATTCCGAGCGCTGCCGACGCGAAGCTGCGCCTTCCCATCATGGCCGCCTCTCCTAGGACCCCTCGGGCTCGCTGTCTCCGAAGAGCACCACCGGCCCGTCGCTCGTCTCGAGCACCATCGCGCCGCGGTCCTCCGCGCTCACCTCGACCGAGGCGACCTCGGCCGCGCCACCGCGGCCAAAGTACACGATGAGCGCCAGAGCGGCCAGCGTCGGCGCGACGGCCGAGATGGCCGCGACGGCGCGGTGGTGGCGGACCCAGGAGAGGAACCCGGCCGGCTCGCGCGCAACCTGTTTCCGGTACTCCGGGATCCGCGCCAGCACCCCATCCGAGAAGGTCGAGAAGTCGCGCCGGTTCGCCTCGGCCATGAGCGCGTCGGGCAGCATCCCCGAGAGCGCCTCCTCGTCGGCGAGGCGCGCCTGGCAGGCGTCGCAGGTGGCGAGGTGCTCGGCGAGCGCGCGCGTCTCCTCCTCGGAGAGCTCGCCCGGGCGGGCGCCGATCATGGGCGCGAAATGGACGCACGCGTTCATGACTCGACGCTCCCCTCCGACTCGTCGTCGCCCTCGAGCGCGGCATAGTCGCGCAGCAGCACCTGCATCTTCTTCCGCGCGTGGAACAGCCGGCTCATCACGGTACCCTTGTGGATGCCGAGCCGCTCGGCCAGCTCCTCGTAGGAGAGCCCCTCCACCTCGCGGAGCACCAGGATGGTTCGATGCTTCTCGGGCAGCTGGGCGAGCGCCTGCGTCATCTTCTCCGCCAGCTCCCGGCGGAGGGCGTTCTCCTGTGGGTTGTTCCCGAGCGCAGTCGCGAGGATGCCCTCGCCGCCCCCCGAGAGGTCCGACTCGCGCACCTCGTCCAGATCCTGCTTGGCGGCCGTGCGCTCCTTGCGGATCGCGTCGATGGCGAGATGGCTGCCGATGCGCAGCACCCAGGTGGAGAAGCTCGATTCCCCCTTGAACTCGCCGAGATGAGCGTGGACGCGGACGAACGCCTCCTGGGACACGTCCCACGCCAGATCACGGTCCTTCACGATGCCGAGCGCCACGGCGTACACCTTCCTCTGGTAGCGGACGACGAGCGCGCGGAACGCCTCGGGGTCACCAGCCTTGGCCTTCGAGACCAGCGCGAGGTCGTCAGCTTCCATGCGGACGGGCGTGCAGGCGGGGAAATTCACCGCACCGTGGAGACATACCACACCGGATCCTCCCCGCCGCCACGGAGCGGCGGACGGGAAAACTACCCCAGATCCGGGCCAGAAGGCGCGTTAGACTCGTCGAGGCGCACCGGAATGGCTGGCGCGCCAGCCTGTTGGCCCAAAAGATGGCGATCGCCTACTCGGACATCGCGCGGGTCCTGGACGGGGCCCGGCGCAGGCAGGGGTGGATCGTCCTCGCGACCGCGCTCGGCGCGGGGCTGGCGGGCGTCCTCGCCTGCCTGCTCCTCGGCGCCGCCCTGCTCGGCGCGGGCGTGGGTCCCTACTTCGCGGTGCGTCAGGCGACGCTCGCCCTCGCCTCGATCGTGGTGGTCGTCGCGCTCGCCTGGGCGGCCGTGTCGCTCATGCGCCGCGCCTCGACGCCCATCGCGGTCGCGAAGAACGTCGGCAAGGCGGCGCCGGAGCTGCGGAGCGACCTCCTCTCCTCCGTCGAGCTCGAGGACGAGTACGAGGACCTCGAGCGCTCGGGGCGCTACAGCGTCGCGCTCGTGGACGCGCACATCGCGCGCACCGCGGAGCGAGCGCGCGGCCTCGACCTCACGCACGTCGTGTCGGACGTCCCGGCGCGGCGCGCCGGCGCGGCGCTCGCGCTCGCCGCGGCTGCGAACCTGCTCGCGCTCGCCTTCGCGCCGCACGCGCTCGGCGCCGGATGGCAGCGGCTCGCCGGCGGCGGCGGACCCGCGGTGGTCCGGCGCGCCGAGCCCATCACCGGGGACATCGAGATCACGTACGTGTACCCCGCGTACATGGGCCGGCAGACGAAGACGATCTCCGGGACGGGCGGGGAGATCACGGCGCCGAAGGGCACCGAGGTGACCCTGCGGGCGCGGGCCGACCGGCAGGTGGAGCGGGCGGAGATCGCGATCGAGAGCTCGCTCGCGCCAGAGCCCCTCTCCCCGACCCTCCCCCCGCCTGGCGGGGGGAGGGAGACGAAACCCGCCGAGCGCGGGGTGTCCTATTCCGTTCGTCCTGAGCGGGGTGACAATCCCCTTCGCCTCGAGCGTAGCGAAGGGAAGTCGAAGGGCGAGCTCCCGGATACCAAGCCCTCGGCGGTCAAGCTCTATCAACTGGACGTGAAGAATGGCCGCGACCTCACCGGGCGCTTCTCGGTCGAGGACGGCGGCGCGTACCGCTTCCGCTTCGCGAAGGGGAAGAAGGTCCTGGCGGAGGGACCGCCGCTCCCCATCGTGGTCGAGCCGGACGCCTTCCCCGAGATCCGCATCACCGCGCCGGCGCAGGAGATCGAGGTGGACGCGAAGGCGCGGGTGCGCGTCGAGTGGACCGCCTCGGACGACGTCGGCCTCGGAGAGCTCGCGCTCGTCACGAAGCCGCCCGAGGGCGAGGAGCGGCGCACCGCCCTGCGCTCGTTCAGCGGCACCCGCCACGAGGCCGGCGTGCACGACCTCGACCTCGCGCCCTTCCGCCTCGTCGAGGGCGAGCGGGTCCTGTACTGGCTCGAGGTGACCGACAACGACGCCGTCTCCGGGCCGAAGCGCGCCGCCTCCGCCACGCACACGGTGAAGGTCTACAGCGAGGCGGAGCACCACCGCGCCGCGCTCGCCAAGGCGCAGGCGCTCTGGGAGGAGATCGTGAAGCTCCTCGGCGACCGCCTGGACTTCTTCGACGGGAGCCCGCCCTGGACGGCGGAGCGCGTGATCCAGGCGCAGGTGCTCGACGGCCGCACGAAGGGGCTGCACGACGCGCTGCGCGCCGCGGCGCAGGAGCTGCGGCGGGAGCAGGCGGCGCCCAAGGAGCTCGCCGCCGCGCTCGTCGCCGTCGCGGGATCGCTGCGCCCCCTGGAGCAGAACCTGACGTCGCTCCGCATGACGCTCGCGCGCATGTTGCGCTTCCAGCAGCCGGGCCAGAGCCCGCTCCTGAGCCGCGTCGCCGATCTCGACGGCCAGCTCGACCGCGAGCTGGAGAGGGACGTCCTCTATCTGGAGTCGCTCTTCGACAAGCAGCGCGCCGACGACCTCGTGCGGGTCGCGAAGGACCTCGCCGCCCGCCGCCGCGACCTCGCGAGCCTGCTCGAGAAGTACAAGCAGGCGCCGACGGAGCAGGGGAAGAAGGAGCTCCTGGCCGAGGTCGCGCGGCTCCGCGCGCGCATGCAGGAGATGATGCGGCGGATGGCGGAGCTCGCGAAGGGGATCAACGACGAGCACATGAACCGCGAGGCGCTCGCCGAGATGGCGAAGTCGCAGGACGCGCTCGGCGGGCTCGACGAGGTGGAGAAGATGCTCGCCAAGGGCGACATCGAGGGCGCGATGAAGGCGCTCGACCAGCTCGGGAACGCCATGCAGCAGATGCTCTCGTCGCTGGAGCGCACGGCGGGGATGCCGGGGCAGAAGAGCTCCGAGCTGATGAAGGAGATGCTCGCCTTCAAGAAGCAGCTCGAGGAGGTGCAGGGCCGGCAGGAGCAGGTGGCGCGCGAGACCGAGGACGTGAAGGGCGAGTACAAGAAGAAGCTCGCCGAGAAGATGAAGCAGCTCGACGCGGCGGCGAAGAAGCTCGAGGCGCTCGCCGCCGAGGCGCGCAAGGAGCTGCAGAAGGCCGAGAAGGGCGTCACGTTCCGCTCCGAGGAGGACTACAACCAGGCGCGCGACCGGCTCGCCGACCTCCAGAAGGCGCTCGAGGCGAAGGACTTCGACGCGGCGCTCGAGACGTCGAAGCGCGCGCTCCCGCCCATGCAGCGGCTCGCCATGGGCCTCGGCGACGACGCCGCCATGTCGGAGCGCTACCGGCCGCTCCAGAGCAAGGACCCGCGAGAGGTCCGCGAGGCGCAGCGGCACGCGGCGGGCGCGCTCCAGCCCGCGCGCAAGGTGAGGGACGAGCTCGAGAAGATGTTCCCCGACCCGCGCAGCGTCCTCGGCGAGAAGGACCAGCAGAAGCTGGGCGAGCTCGCCCAGCGCCAGGGGCAGCTCGAGAGGCAGGCGGGCGAGCTGCGCCAGAAGCTCGCGGAGCTGGCGCAGAAGGCGCCGGTGTTCCCGCCGCAGGCGGGCGAGATGCTGGGCGGGTCGCAGGGCCACATGCAGCGCGCCCAGGGCGAGCTCGCGCAGCGCGACCCGCAGCGCGGCCATGGCGAGCAGCGCCAGGCCCTCGACGACCTGGCGCGCTTCAAGCGGGGGCTCGACGAGATGGCGAAGAACTCGCAGAAGGGTGGCGGCGGCGGGTTCCCGTTCCCGTTCGGCGACGAGCAGGGGAGCCGCGAGGGCGACGGCATGGATCCGTCGCAGGAGAAGGTCGAGATCCCCGGCGCCGACGCGTACAAGGTGCCCGACGAGTTCCGCAAGGACCTCCTCGAGGCGATGAAGCAGGGCGCGCCCGAGACGTACAAGGGCGAGGTGCAGCGCTACTACGAGGAGCTGGTGAAGTGAGGAGTCTCTGCGCGATCGTTGCGGCCTTGGGGTTGCTGCTCCCTCCCCCTGCGAAGGGGGAGGGCCGGGGAGAGGGTGGGGCGTCCGAGGCCATGCCCGCGCTCCGCCGCGCCATCGCCGCCCTCGACGACGAGGACGTCGCCCAGGCGCGCGCGATCGTCGAGCCGACGCTGAAGGAGCGGCCGGACGACCGCGCCGTGCAGACCGTCGCCGGGCTCGTCCGCTTCTACGAGCAGCGCTACGCCGACGCGGTGGCGCTCCTCGAGAAGGGCGGCTTCCCCACCGGCTCCGTCGACTACCTCGCGCTCGCGAAGGAAGCGCGCGACGTGACGAAGGACCACGGCCGGACGGAGGGCGAGCACTTCGTCGTCTCGTACCCGAAGGGCAAGGACGAGGTGCTCGTGCCCTACGTCCTCGAGGCCCTCGAGGCGCAGCGCGCCGCGCTCGAGCAGGACCTCGGCTGGGCCGCGCCGGGGAAGGTGACGATCGAGATCCTGAACGACACGCGCGAGCTGGCGCGCATCTCGACGCTCACCGAGGAGGAGATCAAGACCTCCGGCACCATCGCGCTCTGCAAGTTCAACAAGCTCATGATCGTGTCGCCGAAGGCGCTCGTGAAGGGCTACGACTGGCTCGACACCGCGGCGCACGAGTACACGCACTACGTCGTCACGGCGCGCACGAAGAACAACACGCCCATCTGGCTGCACGAGGGGCTCGCCAAGTACTCCGAGACGCGCTGGCGCGGGCCGGGCGGCGAGCTGTCGTCCTTCTCGGCCGGCATGCTGCGCCGCGCCCAGGAGAAGAAGGAGCTGGTCACGTTCGAGCAGATGCACCCCTCGATGGCGAAGCTGCCCTCGCAGGAGATGGCGGCGCTCGCCTTCGCCGAGGTGATGGTGGCGGTCGAGTATCTCGAGACCAGGGGCGGGCGGCCGCTCATGAACCGGATCCTCGACCTCGTCCAGGGCGGCGCCACCGCCGAGAAGGCGGTGGCGGAGGCGCTCGGCATGACCTTCGACGCGTTCCTCGCCGACTGGAAGCGCTACATGGCGGCGCGGCCGCTCCCGGAGGGCGGCGACGTCGAGGCGGAGAAGCTGCGCTTCAAGGGCGACCCGAAGCACGGCGGGACGCACTCGGAGTGGGCGGAGATCCCGGACGAGAAGGCGCGCGGGTTCGCGCGGCTGGGCGAGATCTTCCGCGAGCGCGGGCGCTGGGCGGCGGCGCGCCTCGAGTACGCGAAGGCGGTGGCGCGGGTGGGGAAGGGGATCCCGGTCCTCTCCGACAAGTACGCCCTCGCGGCCATGATGTCGGGCCACGACGAGGAGGCGCAGAGCGCGCTCGCCGAGGCGCTGCGCCGCCACCCGCAATACGCCGCGCTGCACCTGCACCTGGCGCGGCTGCACGTGAAGAAGAAGGCCTGGCCGCAGGCGAAGCAGCACCTGCTCCTCGCCAACGCCACCGATCCCTTCGACCCCGAGATCCACGCCGGGCTCGCCGCCGTGCACGAGGCGCAGGGGGACGCCGGCGCCGCCTCGCGCGAGAAGCGGTTCGCGCAGCTCCTCGCTCACTAGACACGACTGGAACGACATGGACAGCCCACTCACGCACCCCCATCCCCCTCCGCACGCCGTCGGCCCGGAGGCCGACCTCGCCGCCGTCCGGGAGCTCGCCGAGGCGCGCCGGCTCATGCTCGGCGAGCTCGAGAAGCGCATCGTCGGTCAGCGATCGGTGGTGGACCACCTGCTCGTCGCGCTCTTCGCCCGCGGCCACTGCCTCTTCGTGGGCGTGCCCGGCCTGGCGAAGACGCTCCTCATCTCGACGGTGGCGGAGGTGCTGAACCTCTCCTTCAACCGCATCCAGTTCACCCCCGACCTCATGCCGTCCGACATCACCGGCACGGACGTGCTCGAGGAGGACCACACCACCGGCCGCCGCGAGTTCCGCTTCGTGCAGGGGCCGATCTTCGCGAACCTCATCCTCGCCGACGAGATCAACCGCACGCCGCCCAAGACGCAGGCGGCGCTCCTCCAGGCGATGCAGGAGTACCGCGTCACCGCGGGCGGCGAGACCTACCCGCTCGACCTGCCCTTCCTCGTCTTCGCGACGCAGAATCCCATCGAGCAGGAGGGCACGTACCCGCTCCCCGAGGCGCAGCTCGACCGCTTCATGTTCTACGTGAACGTGCACTACCCGAGCACGGAGGAGGAGGTCGAGATCGTGCGCTCGACCACGACCGCCGTACGGCGCACCCTCGAGCGCGTCCTCTCGCCGCACAAGATCCGCGAGCTCCAGGAGCTCGTGCTGCGCGTGCCGGCCGCCGACCACGTGATCCGGCACGCGGTGGAGCTCGTGCGCATGACGCGGCCGAAGGAGCCGGGCACGCCCGACTTCGTGAAGGAGCTGGTCGAGTGGGGCGCGGGGCCGCGCGCGAGCCAGTACCTCATCCTCGGCGCGAAGGCGCGCGCCATCCTCGACGGCCGCATGGCGGCGTCGATCGAGGACGTCCGGGCGCTCGCGAAGCCGGTGCTCGTGCACCGGGTGATCACGAACTTCCGCGCCGAGTCGGACAACGTGAGCGCGGAGGACGTGGTGACGAGGCTGCTCGAGAGGGTGAAGCCGTAGCCCATGACCGACCGCCGCCGCCTCCTCGATCCCGAAGTCCTCGCGCGCCTCGCCACGCTCAAGCTGCGCGTGCGCGCCATCACCGAGGGCGTCCTGACCGGACTCCACAAGAGCCCGCACCATGGCCAGTCCGTGGAGTTCGCGGAGCACAAGGAGTACGCGCCGGGCGACGACGTGCGCCGCATCGACTGGAAGGCCTACGGCAAGTTCGACAAGTACTACGTGAAGCAGTTCGAGCAGGAGACGAACCTGCGCGCCTGGCTCGTCGTGGACGGCTCGGGGTCGATGGCCTACCGCGGCGCGCCGGAGCGGCTCTCGAAGCTCGAGTACGCGAGCGCGCTCGCCGCCTCGCTCGCCTACCTCCTCGTGCGCCAGGGCGACGCCGCCGGGCTCGTCGTGGTCACGGACCGCGTGCTCCGCACCATCGCGCCGCGCGCCGCGGCCGCGCACCTGCCCCAGGTCGTCGAGGTCCTGGAGGGGCTCGCGGCCGCCGGCGAGACCCGCCTCGCGTCGGCGGTGGACCACGTGCTCGAGCACGCGCCGCGCCGCAGCTCGGTCATCGTCTTCTCGGATCTCTTCGACCGGGAGGAGAAGGTGCTGAGGAAGCTCTCGCTCCTGCGCCGGCGCAAGCACGAGGTGACGCTCTTCCACGTGCTCGACCCGCACGAGCTCGAGTTCCCGTTCGAGGATCCCACCCTCTTCCTCTCGATGGAGGACGCGCGCCAGGTCGAGGCCAACGGCCGCGACGTCCGGCGCGGCTACCTCGAGGTGCTCGAGCGGTGGCTCGCCGACGTCCGCCGCGCCGCCGGCGAGGCCGACCTCGAGCACGTCCTCTGCCGCACCGACCAGTCGCTCGAGAAGGTGCTGCTGCCGTTCCTGGCGCGGCGGGAGCGGCGCGCCGCGTGAGCCTCTCCTTCCTCCATCCCGCGCTCGTCTGGGGGCTCCTCGCGGCGGCCGTCCCGCTCGTCATCCACCTCTTCTTCCGGCGGCGCCCGCGGCCGACGCCCTTCCCCGCGATCGACTTCATCCTCCGCGCGCGGCGCGAGACCGAGCGGCGGCTCCGCCTGAAGAAGCTCCTCCTCTTCACGGCGCGCACGCTCCTCGTCGCGGCGGTCGCGGCGGCGCTGGCGCGCCCGCGCCTGCAGAAGCCCGAGGCCGCGGTGGCGGCGGTGGCGCGCGGCCCGGCCGCGGTCGCCGTCGTGCTCGACGCCTCCGCGTCGATGGGCTACCGGCTCCGCGGCGGGGCGCTCTTCGACCGCGCCCGCTCCGACGCGCTGGAGGCGCTCGACGGCCTCTCGGGCGAGGAGCCGGCGACCGCGGTGGTCTGCGGCGGCCCCTTCTTGCCGGCCGCTCCGGCGCCCAGCTTCGACAAGGCCGCGGTGCGGCGGGCGCTCTCCGAGGCGGAGCTGACGGCGGGCCACGCCGACATGACGGCCTGCGTGGCCGCGGCGGTGCGCGCGCTCTCGGAGTCGGGGACGGGCGCCCTCCTCGGCAAGCGCGTGGTGGTCGCGACCGACCTCACCGCGTCGGCCTGGCGCCTCGACGCGCCGCCGCCGATGGTGCAGACGCCGCAGGGCCCGCAGCGGCCCGAGGTGACGCTCCTCGACGCCGCCCGCGGCGCGGAGCTGCCGAACGTCGCGCTGACCGAGCTCACCGCCGAGCCCGACGCCGCGGTGGGGCCGCGCGGCTACCGCGTCACCGCGACGGTGGTGGGCCAGGGCGCGGGCGGCCGCGGCGCGAAGGCGGGCCAGGACCTCGAGCTGCAGCTCCACGCCGGTCCACCGGGCGCGCCCGTCGCCATTCGCGCCTACGCGCAGGTGCCGGAGCACGGCGTCGTCAAGAAGACGCTCGCCTACCGCTTCCCCCAGGGCGGGCCGGCGTCCTTGTCCGTGACGCTCCCGCCCGACGCGCTCGAGGTGGACGACGCGCGCGCCGTCACGGTCGCCGTGCCGCGCGACGTGAAGGCGCTGGTGGTGAACGGCGCGCCCTCGCCGGTGCGGTACCGCGACGAGGCGTTCTTCGTGGAGGCGGCGCTCTCCTCGCCAGCCTCGCCGGTGCGGCCGACGGTGGTCGACGCCGAGGCGCTCGGCAACGCGCGGTTCGCGGACTTCGACGTGGTCTTCCTGCTCAACGTGCGCTCGCTCGGGGCGAAGGGGGCGGAGCTGCGCGACTTCGTCGAGAAGGGCGGCGGGCTCTTCATCGCGATGGGCGACGAGGTCGATCCGGACCGCTACGACGAGGAGCTCGCGTCGCTCCTGCCGCGGCCGCTGCACGTCGTGAAGACCGCCGCCGAGCGGGGCGCGCCGGGCGCGGGCGCGCGCGCCGCGCGGTTCGCCGAGGTGGACTGGTCGCACCCGGCGCTCCAGATCTTCACCGGGCCCGCGCGCGAGGGGTTCGAGGGGGTTCGGACCTGGAAGTACATGCTCCTGAAGCCGGTCGAGCGGAAGGGTGCGGGCGGCGAGCGCGTGCTCGTGACGTACGACGACGGGGCGCCGGCGCTGGTCGAGGCGCGGCGCGGGCAGGGGCGCGTGGTGCTCTACACCTCGACGGTCGACCGCTCCTGGTCCGACTGGACCATCCGCACGAGCTTCCTCCCGGCGGTGCAGCGCATCGCGGCCTGGCTCTCCGGCGGCCTCGAGGAGCGGCGGGACGCGCCGTCCGTGGTGAACGTCCCGCGCACCGTCGTCGTCGCGGAGGGGCAGAAGCTCGCCGGGATCGTCGGGCCCGAGAACCGCGAGCGCCCCGCCACGGCGCTGCGGCCCGGCGCGAGCGGCGGCGCGCCGAGCTTCGTCCCCGATCGGCCCGGCCTGTGGCAGGTGAAGGTGGAGGAGCATGGGCAGACGCGCCTCGACCCGCGGCTCGCCTTCGCGGTGCTCCCCGATCCGCGCGAGAGCGACACGACGCGGCTCGACCCGCAGGAGCTGACCGCCTACTTCGGCGGCGCGAGCCACGCCAAGGTCGCGAGCGACGCGCCCGCCGGCGACCGCGACATCCCCCTCTGGTCGATCCTCCTCGTCCTGGGCCTCGTGGCGTTCCTCGGAGAGGGGTTGCTCCTTGCGTGAAGCCAGCATGGGCACGTCTCTCGACCACGACGTCGCCGGCCTCTTCGCGGTCGGATTCCAGGGCACCACCGCGTCGCCCGAGGTGCTCGACCTCATCCGGCGCGGCGTGTACGGCGTCATCCTGTTCGGGCGGAACGTCGAGAGCGCGGAGCAGGTGGCGGCGCTGGTGGCGGAGCTGAAGGCGGCCGCGGGGCGCCCGCTCCTCGTCTCGATCGACCAGGAGGGCGGGCGCGTCGCGCGGCTGCGGGCGCCGCAGGGCTTCACCGAGCTGCCGCCGATGCGCGCGGTCGGCGCGACCGGCGACGAGGCGCTCGCGCACGAGGTCGGCGCGCTCCTCGGGCGCGAGCTGCGCGCGGTCGGCGTCGACCAGGACTACGCGCCGGTGGTGGACGTGGACACGAACCCCGCGAACCCCGTCATCGGCGATCGCAGCTTCTCGCGCGATCCGCGCGAGGTGGCGCGCATGGGCACGGCGGTCGCGCGCGGGCTCCAGAGCGCGGGCGTCGCCGCGTGCGCCAAGCACTTTCCCGGACATGGCGACACGAGCCAGGACTCGCACACCCACCTGCCGCGCCTGCCGCACGGGCTCGACCGGCTGCGCGAGGTCGAGCTCGTCCCCTTCCGCGCGCTCGCGGCGGCGGGGGTCGCCTCGGTCATGACGGCGCACGTCGTCTTCGAGGCGCTCGACCCGCGCCGCCCCGCGACGCTCGCGAGGGCGGTGCTCGCGCTCCTCCGCCAGGATTGCGGCTTCGACGGGTGCGTCATCTCGGACGACCTCGAGATGAAGGCGGTCGCGGAGCACTTCCCGCTCGAGGAGACCGTGCCGGCCTCGCTCGCCGCCGGCGTGGACGCCCTCCTCGTGTGCCACCGCGCCGACGTGCAGCACCGCGCCATCGACCTCGCGCGCGACGCGGTGGAGGACGGCCGCGTGGGCCGCGAGCGGCTCTCGGAGGCGCGGCGCCGCGTGGCGGCGCTCCTGCGCTGGGCGGGCCCTGCGCCCGATCCACGCACCGTGAAGGCGAGGCTGCGGACTGCGGACCACCTCGCGCTCGCCGCGCGCGTGCCGCGGCTCGAGACGGGGAAGGACCCGACCGTCGCGTGAGGAGGGCCGTCGTCCCCCTCCCCCTGGAAGGGGTGAGGGCCGGGCGTGAGGAGGGCCGTCGTCCCCCCTCCCCCTGGAAGGGGGAGGGCCGGGGAGAGGGTCGGCTCCCGCTACGCCGCCCTCTTCTCCAGGATCTCGAGCGCGACGAGCGACCACAGCGTCGCGCGCACGATGGACTCCGGCTTCTTCGCGAGCGCGACGAGCTCCTTCACCGTGCGCGTGCCGTCCACGTGGGGCAGGAGCTGCGCCTCCCAGACGTCGAGCTCGACCTCGTGGAGGCCGTAGGCGGGCTGCTGGGTCGGGATGAGCTTGTCGCCGAACGGCAGGAGGCGCGCCAGGCGGTCGGGGTGGTAGAGCTTCTTGACGCCGCGCCAGATGAGGTGCGCGGGGTGCATGTCGATCTTGGTCGCCTCCCGCGCGGCGCGATCGGCGAAGTGGATGCGGTACTGCCCTTCCTCCCACGCGAAGAGCGAGTACGCGATCGCCTTCATCTGCTGCGCCACGTAGTAGATCTTCTCCGCCTCCTTCAGGATCCCCATCTCGACGAGGACGTCGCCCGTCTTGCGCCCGCGCTTCTCGACCGCCGCCTGGCACAGCTCGAGCTGCGCAGTCGTGAGCTTGCCCACGCGCACGAGGAAGGGTCCGAAGCGATCGGCGACCAGGTTCGAGATCGCGTAGCAGGGCCGGCCGCGCTCGAAGTAGATGGCCTTCTTCACCTTGCCGCGCTGGACCGCGAGCTCGCCCGTCTGCAGGGCGAGCCAGAATGCGGAGACCAGGTCGGGGAGGTTGTCGCGCAGCTCGCCCTCCTCGGGCGGGCCGGTGCGCGGCGGCTTCGGCTGAGCGGGCGCGGCGGCGCGGCCGGTCGGCGTCACGCGAGCCGCCTGCAGCGACAGCCCCCGGATGACCGCGGAGACGTGCCTGCCCTCCGTGACCTCCACCTTTCCGGTGAGCTCGAGGGCGTCCACCGGCTCCTCGGCCTCCACCGCGACCTCCACGTCGAAGTCGTCGAGGTCGGCGGCGGTCTGCGGGGGCGGCTCGACGCGCGCCGGCGGCTCGGGCGGGAGCAGGCCCCGGATGGCCTCGAGGAGCTTTTTCGCCTCGAACGGCTTCTCGAAGAAGCCCGCCGCGCCGTGCTGGACGCGCGCCTCCGAGGCGGCGCGGCTGCCCTTGAAGATTCCCGTCATGAACACGTACGGGATGCCCGCCTTCTTGAGGGCGGCGCCGACGTCGTACCCCATCATGTCGGGGAGCAGGATGTCCACGACCCCGACCGCGGGCTTCTCCGTGCCGATCGCGTCGAGGGCGGCCTTCCCGCGCGCGCACGTGACCGGCTTCCAGCCCTCACCCTCCACGAGCCGCCCGAGCAGGCGCAACAGCTCGTGGTTGTCGTCGACGAGCAGGATCTTGTGGGCGGGCATGGGCGCAGTCACCATATCGGGCCACCCGGGGTCGATCAATGACCTGCCCTCCTCCGGCGCGTTCGCGCGCGCGCCTCGTCCGCGCGAGAGAGGCGCCCCGCGCGCGGCGCCGGGTTGTCCGGCCCTCCTGCGATGGGTAGCGTTGTCCGCGGGAGGAAGAACTTCATGTCGACTTTGAGAAAGGCCCTGGTGGTCATGGCATCCGCCGCGCTGCTCGCCGGGTCGGCGGCGCTGGGTCAGGGCTCGGGAGGCACCGGGAGCGGTGGGACCGGCAGCGGCGGGACCGGTGCCGGCGGCGGCAGTGGCTCGAGCGCCGACACGGCGAGCCCCGGCGGCACCGCCAGCAAGGCGGACGGCGGCATGAGCGACACGAGCTCGAAGCGCGGCGCCGACGCCGGCGTCGAGAGCTCGGGGACCGGCACTGGGACCGGCACGAGCACCTCCGGCACGGGAACCTCGGGGACCGGCACGACGGGCACGCCCGAGACCCCTCGCGCGGACGGCGGCAGCTAGCCCGATCGGCCGGAGCGGGTCCTGGTTGAGCGGCCGGTGCCCTGGATCTCCGGCGCTCGGCTGCTCACGCGCTTGACGGTGGCGGGGGATGCTGCCACGTTCGGCGCGATGCACGTCCGCCCGACCGAGGCGCTCGTCGACCTGGACGCGATCGCCGGCAACTACCGCGTCGCGACATCGCTCACGGGAAAGCCCGGGATCGGCGTCGTGAAGGCGGACGCCTACGGCCACGGCGCCGTCCCCGTGGCGCGCGCGCTCCTCGGCGCGGGCGCCCCACGCCTCGCCGTCGCGCTCGTCGAGGAGGGGCTCGAGCTGCGCGCCGCCGGCATCGCGGCGCCGATCCTCGTCATGGGCGGCGCCTACGGCGACGCGTGGGGCGAGCTCATCCGCCACCGCCTCACGCCCCTCGTCTTCTCGCCCGACCACGTGGCGGGCCTCGCCGCGGCGGCCCGCGCACGCGGCGTCCGCGCGACGGCGCACCTCAAGGTGGACACGGGCATGGGACGCATCGGCGTCACGCGCGACGACCTGCCGGCCTTTCTCGCCGCGCTCCGCGCTGCGCCCGAGGTTGACCTCGAGGCGGTCTGCACGCACTTCGCGAGCGCCGACGAGGACGTCGAGACGACCCGCCGCCAGCTGGCCGCGCTCGACGAGGTCACGGCCGCGCTCGCGAGCGCCGGGGTCGAGGTGCGCCTGCGGCACATCGCGAACTCGGCCGCGGCGCTCGAGCCGGTCGCAGCGCGCCACGACCTGACGCGGCTCGGGATCGCGCTCTACGGCTACACGCCCTTCACCGCCGAGGCACCGGTCTCGCAGGCGGCGCGCGAGGCGGTGCGGCGCCTCGTCCCCGCCCTCACCTGGCGAACCGCCATCACGCACCTCAAGACGGTGGCGGAGGGCACGCGCATCTCCTACGGCGGGCGCTGGACCGCGGCGCGCGCCTCCCTCATCGCGACGCTCCCGGTCGGCTACGCCGACGGCTACGACCGGCGGCTCTCCGGGCGC
>DASWDS010000483.1:0-3604 GCA_036395165.1 Anaeromyxobacteraceae bacterium
TAGTCCTCCTCCGCCGTGGGCCGGATCTCCGCGCGGTTCGCGGCCACCTGCTCCTCGAGGTCGACGCCGGCCATGACGGCGCGGGCGCGGTCCATGAGCCGCTCGAGCGCGACGCGCAGCTCCGGGCGCGCGTTCGCGAACACCGTCTGGCGGAAGAAGCGGATGCGCGTGTCCGGCCAGGTCTGCTCGACCTCGGAGAGTCGGTACGTGCCCCACAGCTCCCCGAGCATCTTCCCCTTCGCCTCCTGGGTGGCGGCCGGGTTCACCTCGAGCCAGCGCGCGAAGCGGCGCGCCGCGAAGTGGACGCGCAGCGGCGTGTAGCCGTGCTCGCGGACGCCCTCCAGGAACGCGGCGATCGCGGCGCCGCGGCGATCCACCCGCGCGGCCACCTCGAGGAGCGCCTTCGCGCGGTAGAGGCCGAGCGCCTCCACCACCGCCGAGTAGAGCATCGCGTCGGTCACCTCGCCGTGCAGCTCGGGGCGGGATGCCTCCACCCGGTCGAGGAAGAACGACTGGAAGCGGTCCAACAGCTCGTCGAAGTGGGTGCACGGCGAGCGATCGGAGATGGACACGAGCCGCGTGCCGGTGTGGTAGTCGTGCGACGGCACGATGAAGGCCTCCGGTGACGGTTCCCGGAGCGCGAGCCTCCGCCCGGTGCGGTCCCAGAACGCGACGTGCGCCGAGAGCGCCGACCAGGCGAGGTAGGACCAGAGGGACTTGAGCCGCTTCGTCTCGCCGTGCCGCTCGAGCCGCTCCACCTGGCGCGCGACGTGGTCGCCCGGGATGTACTCCTCGGTGAAGATGCCGTACTCGGGGTAGTAGCCGCCGAACGCCTCGACGAGCGGCGGCGGCGCGCCCGCCGCGAGGAGCCACGAGATCTCCTCGCGCAGCTCCGCCGGGTGCATGGCGGAGACGAGGTTGATCGCGAGGTCGAAGGTCTCGCGGGCGCGGGTGTGCACGGAGAGCCGGTACACCGCCTTGCCGTGACCGGTCCCGAGCTGCGTGACGGTGGCGCCGCCGGGCGGGACGTCGGCGAGCGAAAGGAGCGCCCCACGGCCGAAGAGGAAGCAGGAGGCGCGCATGAGCGTCGTGTCGGCGATGGCGCGCAGCAAGAGCTCGCGGGCGCGATCGCCGATGCCGTGCTCGAAGGCGACCACGTCCTTCCACCCGTACTCCGAGCCGCTCTCGGCGTCGATGGCGAGGCGCAGGTTGGGGCCGACCCAGTGCGAGAAGCCGCGCCGGAGCCGATCGAGCTCCTCGCCGGCGCGCGCCGCGAGCTCCTCGTCCTCGTGGAGCGAGAGGCGCGCCAGCGGCACGCGGACGCGCGCGTACCAGCGCGGGTGCGAGACGGCGTGCGCGGTGAGCAGCCGCATCGTGCCGACGAGGAGCCGCCGGTCGGACAGGTCGCGCACGCGCTCCAGCGCGGCGTCCGCCGAGAGCGTCCCCAGGAGCACCTCGACCTGCGAGTCGGAGAGGCCGCGCTCGCCCAGGATGGCGAGGTCCTCGTCGCGGAGCGCGAGCGGCCCGAGGCGATCGAGGAAGAGGCGCAGCGTCGAGACCGTCTCCTCCGCCTCCTCCTCGGGGAGGAGCGCGCGGAAGGCGCGGCGCCGCACCTCCTCGTCGGGCGAGTCCGCCGCGCGGCGCAGGAGCGCGCGGCAGAGCGCGGCGTGCTCGCTCCGCCCGCCCTCGAGGCCGAGGTGGAGGTGGGCAATGGCCTGGCGCGCCTCGGGGCGCTCCGCGCGCAGGAGCTCGCCGGCGGCGTGGAGGCTGTGGAAGGAGATCTGCTCGACCTCCGTCTCCTCGACGAGGCGCGCCACGCGGGCCGGGCGCGGCGCGGGCCACACCCGCGGGTCGAGGCGGATCTCGGAGCCTGCGCGGCGGCGCCGCGCGACGAGCGAATGGAACGCCTCGTCGCCGAGGAAGGTGACGAGGCCGTCGTTCCCGAGCCAGAGCCCGGGGCGCGCGAGGAGCGCGCCGAGATCGAGGACGGAGCCCTCGACCGTGTAGGCGAGATCGCCGAGGCGCAGCGCGCCGGGGGCGGCCGGATCCGCGCCGACCCACATCGAGCGGGGGCCGGCGTGCAGCGCGCCCTCGCGCAGCGCGACCTCGTGCTGCAGGACGCCCATCTCGCGCAGGACCCAGTTCGGGATGCGCAGGAACAACCCGTCCACCGTGAGCGCGAGGTGCTTCTGCACGTACATCTTCTCGACGGTCTCGAGCCAGTTCTTCTCGACGACCTCGCGCTTGAAGCTGCCCTTGTGAGTGAGCTCGCCGTGCGCCTCGTCGAGCGCGCGCGGGAGCACCTGGAACGCGACGACGCGCTCGAAGGGCGCCAGGAAGCGGTTCGCGGACGCGACCAGGGACGAGAGCAGCTCGTTCAGCTCGGCCGGCGTGCGCTCGCGCAGGGCGGGCTGGGTCGCGTAGTTCGGCCAGATGAGGAGCGTGTTGTACTCGCGGTGGTCGCCGACCAGGAACGACTGCGCCACCGCGTCGAAGTCGCGGAACAGGTTCTCCACGCGCTGCGGCGCGATCGTCTGGCCGGCGCGGTTCTTGTAGATCTCCTTCTTGCGTCCGACGATGCGGAAGTGCCCCTCGGCGTCGAGCGAGACGAGGTCGCCCGTCCCGAACCAGCCGTCCGCGTCGAGCGAGCTGTCCACGCCGCCCGGGCCGTAGTAGCCCGGGCTGACGTAGGCGCCGCGGATGAGCAGCTCGCCGTCGCCGGCGCGCCGGCACTCGACGCCGGGGAGCGGTTTCCCGATCGAGTCCTCGAGGTACTCGCCGGGCGGGGTCATCGTGACGCCGCCCGTCGCCTCCGTCATCCCGTAACCGGAGCAGAGCTCGATCCCGGCGCGGTGGAACGCCTTGAACACGTCGGGATCGAGGTAGCCCGCCGCCGAGAGGCCGTAGCGGAGGCGCCCGCCGGTGAGCGCCTTGAGGTGCGCCGCCGTCTCGTCCGGATCGTCGGAGGCGGCCTCCTGCACCGCGGTGTCGTGCAGCTCGATCCACTTCTTCGGGACGCTGATGAAGATGGTCGGGCGGACCGACTTGAAGTCCTCGAGCAGCGAAGCGTGCGAGGTCGAGCGCGCGAACACGTGGGTGGCGCCCCACCACAGCGCCCCCGTCATCTCGAGCCAGCGCCCGAACGTGTGGTACAGCGGGAGGTAGCAGAGGAAGACGTCCCCTTCGCCCACCTGCGGCAGGGCGAAGCCGCGGCACAGGCGCTTCGAGACGATGTTGAGGTGCGAGAAGGCGATGCCCTTGGGGCGGCCGGTCGTGCCCGACGTGTACATCACCGTCGCGAGGTCGCGGCTCTTCACCTCGGCGGCCCGCGTCACGCGCAAGACGTCGTCGAAGGCGCCGCCGCCCTGGCCCACCATCTGCTCGAGCGAGAGCAGGCCGTGGCGGTCGGCCGACGTGCGCGACACGACCACCACATCGTGCAGGTCGGGGAGGTTCCCGAGCGCGGGCAGCACCTTCGCCACCTGCTCCTCGTCGGACGCGACGAGGACCCGCGCGCCGGAGTGGCGCAGCATGTACTGCACCTGCTCCGGGACCGCGTTCGCCGGCAGCGGGAAGTTCGGGATCCCGTTCGTGAGGCAGGCGA
>DASWDS010000484.1:0-6627 GCA_036395165.1 Anaeromyxobacteraceae bacterium
CCCCCGGGTGCGGCGGGGCGGCCACATCGACGGCCGGCGCGTCGCGGAAGAGCTCCACCTCGACCTGGGTGCGGAACGGCTGGAGCACGGCGCGCTGGCTCTCGAACGCGTCCAGCATCCGCTCCTTGCGCGCCCGCAGCTCGGGCGAGAGCCGCCGCGCGACCTCGCGCGCCCCAGTCACCGGCAGGAACGCGCCGGTCTCGAGCGCTTCGCCCCGCGCGTGGTACGACGTCATCTCGACGAGGCGCGGCCCCGGGAGCCCGGCGCGGCGAAGGAGGGCGACCGCGGCGCGCGCGACGAAGGCGGCCGCGTCGTGGTCCGGATGCCCGCCCTCGTACGGGTGGGTGATGACGAGCGCCGGCCGCGCCTCGGCGAGCAGGCGCTCGAACGCGAAGGCGAGCGGCGCGAGCTGGCACGCGGCGTCCTGGTCGGTGGCGCCCAGCGCGACGACCGTCCGCTCGGCGAGCCCGGCCTCCGCGAGCGCGGAGTCCAGCTCGCGGCGGCGGAGCTGGGCGTAGGCGCCGGCCGACTCGGGCGAGCCGGTGGGCCAGAAGCGGCGGTCCCGTGGCGCGCCGTCGGTGAGGTGGACGACGGTCGCGGAGCGCAGCCGCGCGAGCAGCCCGCCCGCGCCGACCGTCTCGTCGTCGGGGTGGGCAGCGAGGACGAGCACGCCGCCGGGGAGCTCCGCCATGTGCGCTCACGGTGGGCCTGCCCCTCCGCCGGCGCCAGGGCCGCCGGGCGCGGGGAGCGCCGCCGTCCCCACCTCGGTCACCTCGAAGCGCCCCTCCCCGCTCGCCTTCACCACGAAGAGGCGGTCGAAGCCCTCGGCGAGGGTGGGCGCGACGAGGCGCTTGGCGGTCGCCAGGATGCCGACCACCGGGACGCGCTCCTTGCCCTCGCGCCGGGCGTTCCGCGCGATGGCGGCGCGCACGTCCGGCTGGAAGAAGTAGCAGGCCGTCCTGGCGCCGAAGCGGCGCGCCACCTCCAGCACGGCAGCGCGGTCGGCGACGGCGGGGCTGGTGTTGTCCACCACCACGGAGCGGCCAGCCGCGAGCGCCTCCTCCACGAGCGCGCGCTGCCGGAGCAGGGGCCGGGACGCGTTCCGGAAGAGGTCGCGCGAGACGACGGCGTGCGTCGCGTCGAAGCGCTGGCGCCGGAACGTCGTCTTCCCCAAGCCCTGGAGCCCGACGAGCATGACGACCTCGGGCCGCGTGGCACGGTCCGGCATAGGTGCCCATTCTCCCGTACGGAGGAAACATGGCCAATCGCCCGTACGATGCGAGCTACGAGCCCCGCCCCGCCGAGCAGGCGCGCGACGACGAGCTCCGGTACCAGCGCTTCCTCGCCGCCCTGGAGCGCGCGGGGCTCGGCTCGCGCGAGCGCGCCGAGCAGGCGGCCGTGACGGTCCTGTGCGCGATCGAGCGACGGATCACCGGCCCGGAGGCGCGCGAGCTCAACGAGGAGCTGCCCTGGGCGCTGCGCGACCTCCTCCGCCGGTGCGAGCTGCACCCCCGCAGCAAGCCCGAGCGCTTCGGGCGCGAGGAGCTGATCGCGCGCATCTCCGAGGCGCTGTTGCTCGACGCCGCCGACAGCGAGCGGGTCATCCGCACCGTCCTCCAGACCGCGCGGGGTCTCCTCTCCGAGAAGGAGGCGTCGGACGTGGCGAGCCAGCTCCCCAGGGACCTCCAGGACCTGTGGGCGCCACCGGCATGACAGCGAGGAGGAAGCGATGCGCGTCGTCGAGCTGATGAAGCGAGATCCCGAGTGGCTGACCCTTCACGCGACCTGCCGCGACGCCGCGCGCCGCATGCGCGACGCGAACATCGGATTCCTGCCCGTGTGCGACCGCGACGCGCACGTCCTCGGGACGATCACCGACCGCGACATCACGATCCGGCTCGTCGCCGAGGCGAAGGAGGCGGATCTGCCCATCTCCGACCTCATGACGCGCGAGATCGTGTCGTGCCACGCGGACGACGACCTCTCCCGCGCCGAGCAGATCATGGCGACGAGCCAGAAATCGCGGCTCGTCGTCGTGGACGAGGACGACCGCCTGGTGGGCGTGCTGAGCCTGTCGGACGTGGTCGAGCACGACCGCGAGCACGCGGCAGAGACGGTTGCCCGCGTCGCAGCCCGGGAAACCGGCGTGCCGCTCCCTCACTGAGGTCACCGCGACGGATCACGGGTGCTCGTCGCCGCCAGGCGCGTCTGGCGCCCTGGGCGCCACGGGCTCGCCCTCCGCGGGCGCTCTGGCCTGCTCGCGCGGGCGGGGCTGACCTCCGTGCTCGCCTGGACCCTGGTGCTCGACCCCGCCCGTGTCGTTCGCCTCGGAGCGCCCGAGCTCCAGCTCGGTCTCCTGCTGCATGGCCTTCATGATCCGCCTGGTGTCGTCGGGGTCGTCCTCGGCGCGCACGGAGAGCGAGTCGGATCGATCGTTACGTGGCATGGGCCACACCATGCTCACGCTCCCCGGAGGGAGCAGGGAGGACGGATGACCCGGCGCGAATTCCTGACGGCGGCGATGGCTGCGACCGTGCCGGCGGCGGCGCGCGGCGCGCCCGCCCCTTCGGAGATCCCGAGGCGACGGCTCGGGCGCACGGGCGAGACCGTCTCGATCGTAGGCCTCGGTGGCTACCACATCGGCATGCAGGAGGACGAGCGCGAGAGCCTCCGCATCATCCGCGCCGCGATCGACGCGGGGATCACGTTCCTCGACAACTGCTGGGACTACAACGACGGGCAGAGCGAGATCCGGATGGGGAAGGCGCTCCGGGACGGGTACCGCGAGAAGGTCTTCCTCATGAGCAAGATCGACGGGCGCGACCGCGCCACCGCGGCGCGGCAGATCGACGAGTCGCTGCGGCGGCTGCAGACGGACCACCTCGACCTCATGCAGCTGCACGAGGTGATCCGCGAATCGGACCCGGGTCGCGCCTTCGCGCGGGACGGCGCCATCGCGGCGCTCGTGGCGGCGAAGGAGGCCGGCAAGGTCCGCTTCATCGGCTTCACCGGCCACAAGTCCCCGGACATCCACCTCTCGATGCTGCGCGCCGCCGACGAGCACGGGTTCGCGTTCGACACCCTGCAGATGCCGCTCAACGTCCTCGACGCGCACCACGACAGCTTCGAGAAGAAGGTGCTGCCGGTGGCGCTCCGGAAGGGGATGGGCGTGCTCGGCATGAAGCCGATGGCGGACGGGCTGATCCTGGAGGCCAAGGCGGCGACCGCCGTCGAGTGCCTTCGCTATGCCATGAGCTTGCCGGTGAGCGTCACCATCACGGGCATCGACTCGCTCGAGGTGCTCGATCAGGCGGTGGGCGTCGCGCGCGGGTTCAGGCCGCTCGCCGGGGACGCGGCGAGCGCGCTCCTCTCCCGCACCGCGGCCGCGGCCCGAGGCGGCCGCTGGGAGCGGTACAAGACGACGCAGGAGTTCGACGGCACCGCGCAGAACCCGCAGTGGCTCGGCCAGCCGTCCTGAAGCGGCTCTCGTCTCTCTCTCCCTGGAGGCCACGATGGAGTACAGCCGCACCTACGACGTGCGCTGGTCGGACGCCGACGCGAACGGCCACATGCGACACACCGTCTATCCGGAGCTCGGCGCCGAGGTTCGGCTCGCGTGGCTCGCCGAAGGCGGGTTCGGGTGGAAGCGCTTCGAGGAGCTGGGGCTCGGTCCGGTGCTGCTGCGGGAGGAGATCGACTACCTGCGCGAGGTGGGGCTCGGGGGGCGCGTGCGCGTCGATCTCGAGGCCGTCGGGCTCTCCGCCGACGGCGGCCGGTGGAAGCTCCGCCACACCGTGTACAAGGAGGACGGCACCGCCGCCGCGCGCATCCTCGTGCTCGGCGGATGGCTCGACCTCACCCGGCGCAGGCTGGCCGTCCCGCCGGCCGCGCTCAACGAGCTCCTCCTCAGCGCGACGCGCGCCGCGGACTTCGCGGAGCTGCCGCCGCTGCGCGGGCGGGACGGGTGAGGTAGCCTCCGCCTCGTGCCATCCGCCCAGCCCAGGCCCGCCCCGGCCGCCGCGGTCGAGCCCGCCGCGCCGCGCCGGACCGACGCGCTCGTCCTGGTGGTCCTCGCGGCGGCGGTCGTCGCGAGGGTCGTCTTCTGGCTCGGCGCGTTCCCCAACTCCGACGAGGCCTACTACTGGCTGTGGGGACGCCACCCGAGCCTCTCGTACTACGACCACGCGCCGCTGCACGCGTGGGTCCAGGGCCTCTTCGCCGCGGCGTTCGGGCGGTCGCTCTTCGCGCTGCGGCTCCCGACGCTCCTCACCACCGCCGGATCGCTCGCCATCCTCGTGAAGCTCACGGCGGCGCTCCGCCCCGGAGCAGCCCGGGCGTGCGCGCTCACGGTCGCGGCGGCGTTCCTCGCGTCGCCCCTGTTCGTCATGTTCGCGAGCTTCGCCTGGCACGACCACCTGCTCGTCTTCTTCACGCTCCTCGCGGGCTGGCTTTGGCTCGGGTTCCTCACCGACGTCGCGCGCGGCGGGCGCGGCGGGACGGGTCGCCTCGCGCTCGCGGCGCTGGCGCTCGGCCTGGCCGGGCTCTCCAAGTACAACGCCGTGTTCCTGGGCCTGGGTATCGCGGCGACGCTCGTCGCCGACCGGCGCCTCCGCCGGCTCTGGCGCGACCCCCGCCTCTACGCCGCCGCCGCCCTGGCGCTCCTCGTCGTGTCGCCGGTCGTCGTGTGGAACGCGGGGCACGGCGGCGCGTCCTTCCGCTACAACCTCGTGGAGCGGAACCTCGATCACGGCGCCCTCCGCCTGAACCTGCGCGGCACGCTCAACCTCGTCCTCTACTCGGTGTTCTCGCTCTCGCCCTTCCTCGTCTGGGCGGTCGCGGCCGAGCTGCGGCGGCGCCGCCGCGATCCGTCCGCCCCCGAGCCCCTCGGCTCGGTGCACCGCCGCCTCGCGCTCGTCACCTTCGCCTTGCCCACCCTCTTCTTCCTCGCGCTCTCGACCTTCTCCCTCGTCCTCTACTACTGGCTCATCGTCGGGTACCTGCTGCTCTTGCCGCTCGCGGCCGGGCTCGTCGATCGGCCGCGGCTCCTGCGCGCCCACCTCGTCTACGGGCTCGTCGCCTCGGCCCTCATGACCTTCCACGCGGCGGTGCTGCCCGTGTCGGCGCTCTCGCCTCGCATCCAGGACGACGACTCGAAGATGATGTGGGGATGGGATGCGGTCGCCGCGGCGGTCCGGCGCGAGCGCGCGACCGCGCCGGCGGGCTTCCTCGCCGCCTCCGACTACCGCTCGGCGGCGGCGCTCGCCTTCGCGCTCGACGACCCGGACGTGAAGGCCCTCTCGCAGCGCCACAGCCAGTTCGACTTCTGGCTCGACGCGCCCGCGCACGCCGGCCAGAGCGCGCTCGTCCTCACCGACGCGTGGCATCCCATGACGCCCTGGCTCCGGGGACGGTTCCGCGCCGTGCAGCGCGTCGCCATCGTCCCGATCACGCGGCTCGGCTTCCACGTGAAGGACTACGAGCTGTGGCGGGGCGAGGGATTCGAGGGTGGTTGAACGACCGATCAGCGAGGGCGCAGCCCCCGTTCGATCAGGTCGTCTCGCCCTTCGTCGCCGCGGCCTCGCCCCGGCGCTCCCGCGCGCGCTCGGCGAGGCGCCGGAACTCGGCCTCGAAGCGGGCCAGCTCCTCGTCCGAGGCGTCCTGCAGCGCCGCGAACACGTTGCGCGCGGCGCGCTGCGATCGGATGAGCTCGTCGAGCTTCAGGTGGATGGCGCGCGAGTCCCGGTTCTGCGTCGCCTGGAGCAGGAAGACCATCAGGAACGTGACCACCGTCGTCGCGGTGTTCACGACGAGCTGCCAGGTGTCGCTGAAGTGGAACAAGGGTCCCGACAGCGCCCAGGCGAGGATGAGCCAGCACGCAATGACGAACGCGCGGCTCGTCCCGACGAGCTCGGCGGCGCCGAACGCGAAGCGATGGAAGCGGTCCTTGCCCACGATCGGAAGGTAGCCATCCGTCATCGCCGGCCCCTCCCCGGAACTGGGGGAAGGGCTTTGCCCGCGCTGGTGATGCTCCCGTCCGCCCGCATCGGGCGGGTCACCCGCCTGGGCGTGACGCAAAACCGCTCGTCCACCCGGGCGGCGCTGCCCTCCCGCGACTAACTCAAGGCGCCATGAACGGGAACCTGACGCCGTTGCAGCGCTTCTTCCTTGCCTTCGTGGCGTTCTTCTACGTGCTCGCGAACCGCCGCTTCGCCGAGGAGGTAAGGCAGGTGCGCGAGCGCCAGCGCGCCGCCCTGCCGCCTGCCAGCACTCCTCCTGCCGTTCCGAGCTCGACCGCGACCCCGACCCCGCCCGCGACCCCGACGCCGACCGCGACCACGACCCCGACCCCGATCGCGACCCCGACCGCGATCTCGACCGCGACCCCGGGACCTCCGGGTCACGCCGAATCCCTCCACCTCCTCTCGCTCCTGCAGCGGGATGGCCGCCTCCTCGACTTCCTCTCCGAGAGCCTCGAGGGCTTCTCCGACTCCGAGATCGGCGCCGCCGCGCGCACGGTTCACGAAGGGTGCAACAAGACCCTGACGTCGTATCTCGCGCTCGAGCCCGTCTTCCGCGAGCCGGAAGGCGCGGCCGTCACCGTCGCGGCCGGCTTCGACGCGGCGGCCG
>DASWDS010000485.1:0-10724 GCA_036395165.1 Anaeromyxobacteraceae bacterium
CGGCGAGGAGGGCGCGCACCGCCAGCGCCTCGTCCCAGGAGAGCGGCGCGAGCGCGCTCCTCACCTCGGCCGCCGACGCGTGGCGCCCGGCCTCGGCGCACCAGCGCAGCGCGCGCGCGACCAGCTCGTCGTCGATCTCCGGCATGGCGGCGGAACGTGCGCGAGCGCGCCTGGCAAGTCAAGCGCGCCCTGCGCGTTCCTGTGGCGGGCGCGTGTCCGGCGTGGTTTAAGGGAGCCGATGGCGGTCTGGGAGAAGGACAGGACGGCGGCAGCGCCCCCGATCGTCCGGCGGGCGCGCGTCGTGCTGTACCTGCTCCTGCTCGCCGCGGCTGGCGTGACGCTCTTCGGCGCGCCCGTCCTCGAGCAGTCCGTCCGCGAGGGGAAGGCGCCGCGCGTCGCGCTCATCGTCGCGCCGGCGCTCCTCGCCACCTTCATCGGGCTCTTCGCCGCGTACCGCTTCGCGCTCGTGCGATCGGGGCGCTACCACGCGGGGAAGGCGTTCGTGCAGGTCGGGCTCATGGTGCTCGTGCTCGCGCTCGCGTTGCCGGGCTCGCTCGACCGCTGGCGCGCGGCCGGCACCGTGCGTCCGGTGGACCTCTCGCGCTACCTCGGCGCGCAGGACGCGGAGGCGCGCGCGCTCGCGGCGGAGCTGGCGCGCCACCGGGAGCGCACGGACGCGCTCCGGTACGTCCCCCGGCTCGTGCAGCTCCTCGACGACCCGTCGTCCGAGGTGCGCAGACAGGCGCGCGCGTCGCTGGTCACGCTCGCGGGGACGGACCCCGGAGGAGAGGGGGCCGATTCGGCGCGGCGCTGGCGCGCCTGGTGGAAGTCGCAGGGCGTGGACGTCCCGTAAGTCCGGGGGTCGCCGGCCGCGGCGCGCCTGATCGGGATCACGCCCCGAACCCCGTCCCCGCGCGGGGTTGGCCCCACGCCCGTGGCCGCGCAGCGCTTGCGCTGCGCCGGCTCCGCGCGGGGCTTGCCACCCCGGGCCAGTTCTGATAGTGATAATCGTTATCAAGATGACGGCGCACGCGACCCAGCCCGCGCAGCACCTCCCGGATCGCGCCGCCCGTGGCTCGGGGCGCGCGCGCCGCGACCCGCTCGCCGCCCTGGGCGAGTTCATCCTGAAGCGCCGGCTCAAGCACTCGCGCCAGCGCGACGCCATCGCGCAGGCGTTCTTCGAGATCGGCGGGCACGTCCCGGTCGACGCGGTCGTCGCGCGGGTGCGCGAGCAGGACCCGCGCGTCTCGGTCGCGACCGTCTACCGCACCATGAAGCTCCTCGCCGAGTGCGGGCTCGCCGTGCCGCGCCGCTTCGGCGACGGCCAGACCCGCTACGAGCCTTCCACGCGGCGCCACGCCGACGCGCACGATCACCTCATCTGCACCTCGTGCGGCGAGATCGTCGAGTTCGAGAGCGAGCGCATCTCCGAGCTGCAGCTGCGGGTCGCCCGCCGCCACGGCTTCGAGGTGGAGCGCCGGCGCGTCGAGCTCTACGGCCGCTGCGCCTCGTGCCGGCGCTCCGCCCCCAAGAAGGAGTCCACAGCGTGACGCCCCCTGCCGCCGCCCCGGCCCGCAGCTCCCCGCTCGACAAGCAGGTCGTCGCCGCCACGCGCTCGGTCATCCTGATCGGCAATCCGAACGTCGGCAAGAGCGTCCTCTTCGGCGCGCTCACCGGCAAGTACGTCACCGTCTCGAACTACCCCGGCACCACCGTCGAGGTGACACGCGGCTCGGCCACGCTCGAGGGCCACCCCTGGCACGTGATGGACACGCCCGGGACGAACAACCTCACGCCCATGTCGGAGGACGAGCAGGTCACGCGCGACATCCTGATGAAGGAGCGCGACTACGTCGTCCTCCAGGTCTGCGACGCGAAGAACCTGCGGCGCGGCCTGCTCCTCACCGCGCAGCTCGCCGAGGCCGGCGTCCCCTTCGCGCTCGCGCTCAACATGGCCGACGAGGCCGCGAGCCGCGGGTTCCACATCGACGCGGCGCGCCTCGCGGACGAGCTCGGCGTCGACGTCGTCCCGACGGTCGCGGTCGAGCGCAAGGGGCTGCCGCAGCTGACCGCCCGCCTCGGCGACGCGCGCCGGTCGCGCTTCACGCCGCGTTACGACGACGCGATCGAGGCGGCGCTCGCGGAGGTGGAGCCGCTCCTGCCCGGGCGGGGAGGCCTGAACCGGCGCGCCGTCGCGGTGATGGCGCTCGCGGGCGACGCGTCGCTCCGCGAGCACCTCGCCGGGAGCATGGGCGAGGGCGACCTCGCCCGCCTCGAGGACGTGCGCCGCCGCCTCGCGGCTCGCTACCCTGAGTCGCTGCGCTTCGTCATCTCGAAGCAGCGCCTCGCCGCCGTCGACCGCCTGCACGACGCGGTGGTCTCGCGCGGCGAGAAGTCCGCCGCGAGCACCTTCGCGCGCACCCTCGGGGGTTGGTCCACGCACCCGCTGCTCGGCGTGCCCGTCCTCGCGCTCGTGCTCCTCGCCTGCTACGAGTTCGTGGGCGTCCTCGGCGCGAAGACGGCCGTCGACTTCCTCGAGAACGCCGTCTTCTACGACCGGCTCGTCCCCTGGACGGACGCGCTCGTGCGCTGGGCCGTGCCGTGGAAGGGGCTGCAGGAGTTCCTGGTGGGCCCCGCGGGCGTTCCGTTCCGCGAGCACGCCGGGTTCCTCATCGGCAAGTACGGCGTGTTCTCGATGGGGCTCAGCTACGGCATGGCCATCGTGCTCCCCATCGTCGCCACCTTCTTCATCGCGTTCAGCATCCTCGAGGACTCGGGCTACCTGCCGCGCCTCGCGGTGATGGTGAACAAGATCTTCAAGCGCATGGGCCTCAACGGCAAGGCCGTGCTGCCCATGGTCCTCGGGCTCGGCTGCGACACGATGGCGACGATGACGGCGCGGATCATGGAGACACGCAAGGAGCGCGTCATCGTGACGCTCCTCCTCGCCCTCGCGGTGCCGTGCAGCGCCCAGCTCGCCGTCATCCTCGCGATGCTCGCGAGCGTGGGGCCGGTCGCGGCGGGGTGGTTCCTCGCCGCGGTGCTGGCGGTGCTCTTCCTCGTCGGCTGGCTCGCCGCCAAGGTCCTCCCGGGCCGCGGGTCGGACTTCATCCTCGAGCTGCCGCCGCTGCGCGTGCCTCAGGCCGGCAACATCGCCGTGAAGACGCTGGCGCGCATCGAGTGGTACCTCCGCGAGGCGCTGCCGCTCTTCGTGCTCGGCACGCTCATCCTGTGGGGGCTCGACCGCGTTCACGGCATCGCCCTCATGGAGCGGGCCGCAGCCCCGGTCGTGGTGGGGATCCTGAAGCTCCCGAAGGAGGCGGCGACGGCCTTCATCCTGGGCTTCCTCAGGCGCGACTACGCGGCGGCCGGGCTCTTCCTCCATTACGAGCCCTTCATGAAGGCGGGGACGATGACCCGCTCCATGGAGACGGAGATCGTGGTCGCCCTCGTCACCGTGACGCTCTTCATCCCGTGCATCGCCAACTTCTTCATGATCCTGAAGGAGCGCGGCTGGAAGACGGGCGTCGCGATCGCCGCCTTCATCCTGCCCTTCTCGGTGGCGGTCGGCGCGGTGGTGAACCTCCTCATGCGGCGCTTCTACGTCTAGGCCATGCCCGCGCTCGTGAAGAGGACCGAGCGGTGCCCGCTCTGCGGGACCGAGTTCGACGCGGAGGGGCAGGGCTGCCGCCCGAGCTGCCCCGTCTCGAAGGGTTGCAAGGTCGTCTGCTGTCCCTCGTGCAGTTACAGCTTCCCCCAGGAGACCGGCCTCGCCGGGCGCCTCAGGGCGCTCCTCGATCGTCGCCGGACACAACCGTGACCCAGCTCCCATCGCAGCAGATCGAGGAGATCCTCGAGGCCGTCTTCAACGAGCGCGAGCAGGGGCGCGACACGCAGGGCGGCGTCATCGCCCACGCCGCCTGCCACGGCCTCACCGGCGCGGGCGACCTGCGCGACCTCGAGGCCGCGGGCCTCGTGAAGCTCGACGGAGATCGCGTCGAGCTCACCGCCGACGGCGAGCGGCGCGCGCGCGACGTGGTGCGCCGGCACCGCCTGACCGAGCGGCTCTTCCGCGACCTCCTCGAGCTGTCCGACGACGCCACCGAGAGCCAGGCGTGCGAGATCGAGCACATCCTCTCGCCGGAGGCGACCGAGTCGGTCTGCACGCTCCTCGGCCATCCGCCGACGTGCCCGCACGGCAAGGCCATCCCGCCCGGCCCTTGCTGCGGCGCGCTGTCGAAGACGGTCCGGCCGCTCGTCACCGGCCTCCCCAGCTTCGAGCTCGGGACGCCCGCGCGCATCGTCTTCATCGCGCCCAAGTTCCACGACCGCATGGATCGCCTCGCGGCGCTCGGCGTCATCCCGGGCAGCGAGATCCGCCTCCACCAGCGCTCGCCGTCGTTCGTCATCGACGTCGGCGAGACGACGATCGCGCTCGACCCCGAGATCGCGGGTGAGATCTACGTGAAGCGCATCGAGGCCTGACCCTGTCCCTCCCGGCTCGCGCCGGACTTCCGAGAGCGGCCCCAGCGCCCGTGCCCACCCGATGAGCCATCGCCGAACCCTCCTCGCCGTCGCCCTCCTCGTCCTCGTCCCGGCGCTGGCCCGCGCCGATCGCCGCTACTATGGCGAGACCTACAACGCCGCGACCGCGCCGCCGGGCGGCCTCGACGTCGAGCTCTGGTCCACGCTGCACCGCGAGCCGCGCGCCGGGGGGGAGCCCCAGTTCTGGCGCCACCAGCTCGAGCTCGAGACCGGCGTCACCGACCGATGGGACGTCGCCCTCTACAACATCTGGCGCCGCGACCAAGGCGCGAGCACCCGGTACGAGGCCACGAAGATCGAGACGCGCTACCGCCTCTCCGACTACGGCGCGTGGTTCGTCGACCCCGTCCTGTACTGCGAGGCGCGGAAGGAGTGGATCGCGGACAAGCCGCTGGCGCTCGAGGGCAAGATCATCCTCGCGAAGGACGTCGGCGCGGTGAACGTCTCGCTGAACGGCCTGTACGAGATCGAGCTCATCCCCGGCGGCGGGCGCGAGCACGAGGTCGGGTACGCCGCGGGCGTCTCGTACGAGGTCCTCCCCTACGTGCGCGTCGGCGGCGAGGCGTGGAGCAACTGGGTGCGCGGCGCCGGGGAGACGTCCTGGGCCGCCGAGCACTACGCCGGCCCCGCCCTGTCGCTCGCCGCCTCCCGCACCTGGCTCGTGCTGGCGGCTGGCTTCGGGCTGACCGACGAGAGCCAGCGCGCGCAGCTGCGCGGCATCCTCGCCTTCCAGTTCTAGGTTGCCGATGCGTACCCCCCTCGCCGTCGCGTCCGCCGCCCTCGCCCTCGCCGCCGTCGCCTGCGCCACCGCCGCCGGCTCGGGCGGGGCAGCCTCTCCCGACGCCGCCGGGGAGCGCCTCTATCGCGGGCACTGCGGCTCGTGCCACCGCCTGCGCGATCCCGCCGAGCAGACGCGGGAGCGGTGGGCGTGGGCGGTCAACCGCTTCGGGCCGCGTGCCCACCTCTCGCCCGAGGAGCGGCGCCTCGTCCTCGACTTCCTGCAGGCGCGCGCGAAGGACGCCGCGCCGGCCGCGTCCCAGGAGGCCCGATGATCGTCTGCTCCTGTCACGTCGTGTCCGACCGCGCGCTCCGCGACGCCGTCGCCGCCGGCCTCAGCCACCAGCAGGTGGTGGAGGCGACGGGGGCCGGCACCGGCTGTGGCTGCTGCACCGAGACCATCGCCAGCATCGTGGCCGAGGGCGCCGGCCCCTGCCGGGGCGCCGACGCGTGCCCCGGATGCCCGCGGCGCGCAGCCGCCTGATCGCCTTCCACCGCACCACAGGAGGTCGCATGCAAGGGAGCAAGAGCGTCATCGATCTGCTGAACGAGGTCCTCACCAACGAGCTCACCGCCATCAACCAGTACTTCCTCCACGCGCGCATGTGCGAGAACTGGGGCTACGAGCGGCTCTGGCACAAGGTCCGGGACGAGTCGATCGACGAGATGAAGCACGCCGACGAGATCATCGAGCGCGTGCTCTACCTCGAGGGCCTCCCGAACGTGCAGCGGCTCGGGAAGGTGAACATCGGTCAGACCGTCGAGGAGCAGCTCAAGCTCGACCTCGACCTCGAGCGCGCGGCCATTCCCGTGCTGAACCGCGGCATCGAGCTCTGCCGGAACGAGGGAGACAACGGGACGGCCGACCTGCTCGAGGACCTGCTCGAGGACGAGGAGGAGCACGCCAACTGGCTCGAGGCGCAGCTCGGGCTCGTGCAGCAGGTCGGCCTGCAGAACTACCTCGCCCAGCAGGTGAAGAAGGACGAGTAGGGTCCGCGCCGCCGCCCCCGGGCCACGGTCCGGTTGACATCATCCTTCCGGGCGGTTAACTCTACGCTCAGAAGATGAATACAGGTTCATCAAGCGAAAAGCCCGTTCGCCTCCGGGAGCGCCTGCGGGAGGCGACGGCCGAGGCGATCCTGTCCGCGGCCGAGCAGGCGTTCTCCGAGGAGGGCGCGAAGGCGCGCATGGAGAGCATCGCCGCGCGCGCTGGCATCGCCGTCGGCACGCTCTACAACCACTTCGCCGACCGCGACGCGCTCTGGGAGGCGGTGTGCCGGGCGAGGCGGGAGGCGTTGCTCGTTCGCCTGGACGAGACGCTCGAGGCCACGCGCGGGGCGCCGTTCCAGACGGCGCTGCGCGCGTTCGCCGGGACGCTCCAGGCCCACTGGTCGCGGCACCGGGCGTTCCTGACGCTGCTCCTCCAGACCGAGCCCGCGCTGGCGCGGGCGGGCGCCCGGGCGAGCCGAGAGCGCAGCACGCTCGAGGAGCTCGTCGCGCGCGCCGGGAAGCTCGTCCGCCGCGGCATCGCGGTGGGGGCGCTCCGCGAGGACGGTGCGGACCTCTACCCCGTGCTCATGGTGGGGATGCTGCGGGGGATCATGGTGCGCGACCTGGCGCGCGATCCGGGCGACACGGAGGCGACGCTCGACCGCGTCGTGTCGTTCTTCATGACCGGCGCGGGGAGGGCGCCGTGAGCACCGCCGCCGCCACCTTCCCGCGCGCCTTGGCGCCGCCCCGCCCCGCCACGAACAAGTGGCTCGTCACGATCTCCGTGAGCTTCGGCACGCTCATGGGCACCATCGACTCGTCGATCGTCAACGTCGCGCTGCCGCAGATCCGCGGCGCGGTGGGGGCCACCATCCAGGAGATCACCTGGATCACGACCGGGTTCGTGATCGCGACGGTGGTGGTGATGCCGCTCACGGCGTTCCTGGGGCGCCTCTTCGGCCAGAAGCGGGTGTACATGGCGAGCCTCGCGCTGTTCCTCGCGGGCTCCGCGCTGTGCGGCACCGCAGGGAGCCTGGAGTCGCTCGTCCTCTATCGCGCGCTGCAGGGCTTCGGCGCCGGCGCGCTCCAGCCCACCGAGCAGGCCATCCTGCGCCAGACCTTCCCGCCCAAGGAGCAGGGAATGGCGATGGCGCTCTTCGCGATGGCCGTCATGGTCGGGCCTGCCATCGGCCCCACGCTCGGAGGTTACATCGTCGACCACTATCACTGGTCGTGGATCTTCTTCATCAACCTGCCGGTCGGCGCGCTCGGCCTCTTCATGGTGTGGCGCTTCGTGGACGAGCCCGAGGACATCCGCGCCGCGAACCGCGCGGCCGCGCAAGCGCAGAAGCGCAACGTCGACTGGGCCGGCATCGCGTTCCTCACCATCGGGCTCGCGATGCTGCAGTACGTCCTCGAGGAGGGGCAGCGGAACGACTGGTTCGACTCGCCGCTCATCACCGGCTGCACCGCCCTCGCGCTGGCCGCGCTCGTCGCCTTCGTCTGGCGCGAGCTGACCGCGCCCGCGCCGGCCGTCGACGTCCGGCTCTTCGCGGACAGGACGTTCGCCTCGGGGACGCTCATCGGTTCGGTGATGTTCGCGATGCTGATGGCGAGCATGTTCCTCCTGCCGCTCTTCATGCAGGAGCTGCTCGGGTTCACGGCGACGCAGTCCGGGATCGCGCTCATGCCGCGCGTGCTCGTGATGATGGTCGCGACGCCGATCGTCGGGCGCATCTACAACCGCGTGTCGCCGCGGCTCCTCGTCGCCATCGGCGTGTGCCTCGTCTCGCTCGGCTCCTTCAACCTGTCGCACGTGACGCTCCAGAGCACCCAGACGAGCATCATGCAGGCCATCCTGGTGCAGGGCGTCGGCTTCAGCTTCCTTTTCGTACCGCTCACGACGAGCGCGCTCTCGCACGTGCCCCGCACGAAGCTCACCGACGCGACCGGCCTCAACTCCCTCCTGCGCCAGATCGGCGGCTCGATGGGCCTCGCCATCTTCGCGACGCTCCTCTCGCGCTATCAGGTCCACGCGCGGCACGCGCTGTCGGCGCACGTCACGGCGGAGAGCCCGGCGGTGATGGAGCGCCTGGCGCAGCTCCAGGCCGGCCTCGCGGCTCGCGGCGGCCTCGACCCGGTGAGCGCGAAGGCGGCGGCGCTCGCCGCGCTGAACGGCCAGGTCGCGCAGCAGGCGGCGACGCTCGCCTTCGAGAAGACCTTCCTGGTGACCGGCATCCTCTTCATGTGCGTGCTGCCGCTGCTCCTCTTCCTCAGGGCCAATCCGGCCACGCGGCGCGGGGGCGAGAAGCCCCACGTCGAGATGGAGATGTGAACGTGACTCCCCCTCATCGAACCCACGACGACACCGCTCCCGTGCGCCCCGTCCTCGAGACCGAGCCGGAGGCCGCGCCCGACGCGGGCCCGGCGAACGAGCCGGCTCCGCGCGCGGACCGGCGCACGCGCCTCCTCGGCATCGGGGGCGCGCTCCTCGCGGTCGCGGCGCTCGCGCTCGGGGTGCACCTCTTCCTCACGCGCGGCGAGGAGACCACCGACGACGCGCAGGTCGAGGCCGACGTCGTGCCGGTGGCGCCGCGCGTGCCGGGCGCGGTCGTCCGCGTGCTCGTGACGGACAACCAGCTCGTGAAGAAGGGCGACCTGCTCTTCGAGATCGACTCCGCCGAGTACGCAGCGCGCGCCCGGCAGGCGGAGGCCGAGCTCGCGACCGCGAGCGCGCAGGCGGCCGCCGCCGACGCGCAGGTGCTCGTGGTGGAGGCGTCGGCGCGGGGCGGGTTCGCGGGGGCGCGCGCGGCCGTCTCGTCGAGCTCCGCGGGCCTGCAGGGCGCGGACGCGCAGATCCTCGCCGCGCGCGCGGCGCTGCGCCGCGCGGAGGCGGAGGAGCGGAAGGCCGCCTCCGACCTGGATCGCGCCAAGCAGCTCCGCGCCGGGGACGCCATCGCGCAGGCGCAGCTCGACGGCGCCCAGGCCGCGGCCGACACCGCCGAGGCGGGCGTCGCCGCGGCGCGGGCCCAGCTCGCGGCCGCCGAGGAGGCGAAGCACGGCGCGGCGGGCAGGGTGGGGGAGGCGCAGGGCCGGCTCGACCAGAGCGCGCCCATCGGCGCGCAGATCGCGGCCGCGCACGCGAATGCCGACCTGGCCCACGCCCGCGTGAAGAGCGCCGAGGCGGCGCTCGAGCTCGCCCGCCTGCAGCTCTCGTACACGCGGGTCTCGGCGGCGGCCGACGGCGAGGTCTCGAAGCTCTCCGTGCGCGAGGGGCAGCTCCTCGCGCCGGCCCAGCCGGTCGCGCAGCTCGTGCCGCGCGAGACCTACCTCGTGGCGAATTTCAAGGAGACGCAGGTCGGCGCGATGAGCCCGGGTCAGGAGGCGGACATCGAGATCGACGCCTACGGCGGGAAGAAGCTCGAGGGCCGGGTCGAGAGCATCTCGGGGGGCACCGGCGCGCGCTTCTCGATCTTGCCGCCCGACAACGCCTCGGGGAACTTCGTGAAGGTCGTCGAGCGCGTCCCGGTGCGCATCGCCTGGCGGAGCCCACCGCGCGATCTCGCGCTCCGGGCCGGGCTCTCGGCCGGGGTGACGGTGCACACGAGGTAGGCGGGCCTCCCACCCGACATCGGCCGATTTCTTGCGGGATCGCGCCTCGCTGCTAGCGTCCGGCCAGGGCCATGCCGCTCCTCGCTCGACGCCGCTTCCTGCTCGGCTACCTCGCCGCGGTGCTCGCGCTGCTCGGGCTCTCCGCGGCCGACCGCGACGGCCTGCGCAAGGCGCGCAGGAACGAGAGCGAGGCGGAGCGGCTGGAGCGCGAGAACGCCGCCCTCGAGCAGCGCGTCGCGCGGCTCAGGCGCGAGGTGAAGGCGCTGCAGGGCGACCCGGCGGCGCTGGAGCGCGCGGCGCGCGAGGAGCTCGGGTACGTGAGGCCGGGCGAGCTCGTGTACAAGCTCGACGAGGGAGGGCGCCCGTGACGGCCCGCGCCGCCCAGCCCCTCCCGGCGCCGGCGCGCGCGGCCGTCCGCAGCGCGCGCGACGTCCGGTCCCGGCTCTCGGCCCAGCGGCCGCGGCCGCTGCCGCTGCTCGTCTCCGCGTACGCGGCGCTCCTCGGCGACGCCGGCGTGGCCGGCCCGCCCGCGCGACGCCGGGCCGCGCGGTTCGTCGCGCGCAGCGTCCCCGCCGCGGTCATGGTGGGGATGGCGGCGCTGCTCGCGCTGCGCGTCTTCGGCGACGTGCCGCTCGGGATTCCTCAGGCCATCGCGGCCACCGCGCTCGCGGCCACCCTGGGCGGCGTCGCCTGGCGCCGCGCCGCCGCGGTGCGGCTCGGGCAGCGGGCGACCTGGCGCGGGGGGCTCGAGCTCGGCTCCCTCGTCCTCGTCCTCGCCTTCGGGCTGGCGCAGGTCTCCG
>DASWDS010000486.1:0-5794 GCA_036395165.1 Anaeromyxobacteraceae bacterium
GGTCCTGGAAGATGACGGCGCGGCCGATCTCGCCGCCGCCGCGGGCGACGAGCGGGAACAGCGTGTAGCCGAGGCGCAGCCGCTCGCCGCTCGCGCTCGTGAAGTCGGTCTCGTCGCGGCCGCTCGCCGGCTGGAAGGCGCCGAACCAGCGCTCCGCGGCAGTGCCGCGGAGGTCCGCCGCGCGCAGGCCCGTGATCTGCTCGCCCGCGCGGTTGAGGAACGTGACGAGGCCCGCCGCGTCGACGGTGAGCAGGCCGCTCGCGACGGACTGCACGATGGACTCGTGCAGCGCCGTGATGGCCGCGAGGTCCCCCTCGCTCTCGACGAGCAGCTCCGCCGGACGGGCGAGCGCGGCGGTGGCGAGGAAGGCGGAGGCCTGGACGAAGATCGGGAGCGAGCTGACCGGCCGCAGGTCGTCCCGGCCCCACAGCGCGAGCGGCAGGTAGGCGACGAGCGAGAGAGCCGCGCCGAGCACCGCGCCGCGCCGGAACAGCAGGATCGCGCCGTTCACGATCCCGAGCAGGAACAGGAAGACGAAGACGCTGTCGGAGCGGCCCGTCAGCGCGACGACGGCGGCGGCGATGGCGACGTCGAGCGCCACCTGGAGCTGCGCCTGCCGCTCGAGGCGCCAGCGCAGGCGCAGGGCGACCGCGAACCCGAGCGAGGCGAGGTAGGTGGAGAGGATGAGCCCGTAGAGCGGGCCGGGGCCCTCGGCCAGCCGGCCCGACCACCTGAAGTCGGTGAGGGCGGTCCCCCCGAGGAGGACCGTGATCGTCCCGAGGCGGAACAGCGTCAGCCAGGACAGCTTCCGGAAGAGGGGCTCGGCCGCGAGGCCGCCCGCTGCGGCTCCCGCGCGCGGTGCCTCGTCCGTCATGGTCTGGGCTGCTGCCTCCAAGCGGCTACTTGATCGTCCCCGCGATGCTGAAGATCGGGAGGTACATGGCGATGAGGAAGCCACCGACGACGCCGCCGATGACGACCATCATGGCGGGCTCGATCATGCTGGTGAGCGCCGCGATCGCGACGTCCACCTCGTCGTCGTAGAAGTCGGCGATCTTGTTGAGCATGGCGTCCATCGCGCCGGTCGCCTCGCCGACGCCGATCATCTGGACCACCATGGGCGGGAAGACCTGCGTCTCGGCGAGCGGCTGGGCGATGTTCTTGCCCTCCGAGATCTTCGCGCGGACGTAGAGGATGGCGCCCTCGACGGTGCGGTTGCCGGCGGCGCGCGCCACGATCTGCAGCGCGTCGAGGATGGGCACGCCGGAGGAGAGCATCGTCCCGAGGGTGCGCGTGAAGCGGGCGACGGCGACCTTGCGCACGACGCTGCCGGCGAGCGGCGCCTTGAGGACGAAGGCGTCCCAGAGATCGCGGCCCTTCTTCGAGGCCAGCGTCGTCTTGAAGGCGACGACGATCGCGGTCGGGATGCCCACGAACAGGTACCACCTGTCGCGGAGCCCGTGCGACAGGTCGATGATGAACTGCGTCGGCGCAGGCATGGCGCCGCCGAAGTCCTTGAACATCTTCTCGAACGTGGGCGTCACGAAGACGAGCAGCACCACGGTGACGAGGACGGCGACGCCGAGCACGATGGACGGGTAGACCATCGCGCCCTTCACCCGCCGCTTCAGCTTCTCGTTCTTCTCGATGTACGCGCCGAGGCGGTTCAGGATGGTGTCGAGGATGCCGCCGATCTCGCCGGCGCGGACGAGCTGCACGAACAGCTCGTCGAAGGCCTTGGGGTGCTCGGCGAGCGCGTCCGCGAAGGTGGAGCCCGACTCGACCTTGCCCTTGATGGCGAGCAGCACCTTGCGAAACGCGAGGTTGTCCGCCTGCGTGCCGATGATGTCGAGCGCCTGCACGAGCGGGAGGCCCGCGTCGATCATGACCGAGAACTGCCGCGTGAAGATGAGGATGTCCTTCGTGGACACCCCCGACATGCCGGGGATCGTGAGGTGGAGATCGGCCATCCGCCGGCGCACGCGCGTGGGCTCGATGCCCATCTGCGCGAGCCGGGCCCTGACCGCCGCCTCGTCGCCGGCCTCCATCTCGCCGGTGCGCGCTTCGCCCTGGCGCGTCTTGCCCGTCCACCGCCAGGTCGTCAGCTTCGCTGCGCTGGATGCGGCCTTGCTTTGGAGTTTGGCGGCGGCCTGGGCCATGGATCTCCTCGCTGCGTGCTCTCCAGCGGAGTCTATTGCAAGCCCTGCCGGAGGTCGAATCGGCGCGCCCGGTGCGCGCGCCACCTACCTCGTCGCCGTCTGGGGCCGCGGCGCGACCGCACCGGTCGTCAGCATCCCGCGCAGCTCGTCGGGATCGGACGACCGCCCGAGCGCCTCGTCCACGGTGATGAGGCGGCGGTTGAAGAGCGCGGCGAGGCTCTGGTTGAAGGTCTGCATGCCGAACTTCGTCTGGCCCATCTGCATCTGCGAGTAGATCTGGTGGACCTTGTCCTCCCGGATGAGGTTCCGGATCGCGGCGTTCGGGACCATGATCTCGATCGCGAGCACGCGCCCGGGCGAGCCCGCCCTGGGGAGGAGGTTCTGCGTCAGCACGCCCTCGAGCACGAACGAGAGCTGCGCCCGCACCTGCGGCTGCTGGTGCGGCGGGAACACGTCGAGGATGCGGTTGATGGTCTGCACCGCGCTGTTCGTGTGCAGGGTCGCGAAGGCGAGGTGACCCGTCTCGGAGATGACGAGCGCCGCCTCGATGGTCTCGAGGTCGCGCATCTCGCCGATCAGGACGACGTCGGGGTCCTGCCGCAGGATGTGCTTCAGCGCCTTCTTGAAGCCCTGCGTGTCGGCCCCCACCTCGCGCTGGTTGACGATGCAGTTCTTGTGCGGGTGCAGGTACTCGATCGGATCCTCGATCGTGATGATGTGCTCGTGGCGCTCCGTGTTGATCTTGTCGATGATCGACGCGAGCGTCGTCGACTTCCCCGAGCCGGTCGGGCCGGTGACGAGGATGAGCCCGCGCGGCTTCTTGGCGAGGTCGCTGACGATGGTGGGGAGGCCGAGCTCCTGGAAGGAGAGGATCTTGAAGGGGATGGTGCGGAACGCGCCGGCGACCGCGCCGCGCTGCATGAAGATGTTGGCGCGGAACCGCGAGAGGCCCTTCACGCCGAAGGAGAGGTCGAGCTCGCTCTCCTCCTCGAACTTGTGCTTCTGCGCGTCGGTCAGGATCGAGTAGCAGAGCTGCTTCGTCTCGACCGGCGAGAGCGCGCCCGTCTTGAGCGGCACGAGCTTGCCGTCGATGCGGAGCTGCGGCGCGGAGCCGGTGGTGATGTGGAGGTCGGAGGCGCCCTTCTCGACCATCGCCTTGAGCAGCTGGTGCAGGTTGGCCACGACGATCCTCTCGGTCCGTGAAGGGCGGCGCGCTAGAAGCGGTCGGGCGCGGTGTTGCCCACGGCCTCGGCGAGGCTGGTCATGCCCGCCTTGACCTTGTTGAGCGCGCTCATGCGGAGGGTCCTGAAGCCGAGGCGGATCGCCTCCTGCTTGAGCTCCGCCGTCGAGGAGCCCTGGATGATGAGCTCCTTCAGCCCGTCCCACAGCGGCATCACCTCGTACACGGCGACGCGGCCCTTGTAACCGCGCTCGTTGCACGTCTTGCAGCCGGCGCCCTTGTCCATCGGCTGGAAGGTGCCGATCTCCTCGGCCGCGAAGCCGGCGTCGAGCAGCGCCTGCTGCTCGGCGTCGAACGGCTTCTTGCAGTCGGGGCAGAGCTTGCGACAGAGCCGCTGGGCCACGATGGCGTTGAGGGACGCGGTCACGAGGAAGGGCTCGATGCCCATGTTGAGGAGGCGCGACACGGTCCCGGGGGCGTCGTTCGTGTGCAAGGTCGAGAGCACGAGGTGGCCGGTGAGCGCGGCCTTGACGCCGATCTCGGCCGTCTCGAAGTCGCGGATCTCGCCCACCATGATGATGTCCGGGTCCTGCCGGAGAAAGCTGCGCAGCGCGGCCGCGAAGTTGAGGCCGATGTCCTCGTGCATCTGGACCTGGTTGATGCCGAAGAAGTTGAACTCGACCGGGTCCTCGGCGGTGCTGATGTTCCAGGCCACCTCGTTGAGCTTCGAGAGCGCGGAGTAGAGCGTCGTCGTCTTGCCGGAGCCGGTGGGCCCCGTCACGAGCACCATCCCGTACGGCCGGTCGATGGCCTCCATGAACTCCTTCATCTGCGCCTCTTCGAACCCGAGCTTGGTCATGTCCAGCTGCAGGTTGGACTTGTCGAGGAGGCGCATCACGACCTTCTCGCCGAAGAGCGTCGGGCAGACGGAGACGCGGAAGTCCATCTCCTTGCCGCGCCCGAGCTTCAGCTTGATGCGCCCGTCCTGCGGCAGGCGGCGCTCGCTGATGTCGAGCTCGGACATGATCTTGAGGCGCGAGATGATCGCGCTCTTCAGCTTCATCGGCGGCTTCATCACCTCGTAGAGCACGCCGTCGATGCGGAAGCGGACGCGGAAGTCCTTCTCGTAGGGCTCGACGTGGATGTCGGACGCGCCCTTCTTGATCGCGTCGAGCAGGATGAGGTTCACGAGCTTGACGACCGGCGCCTCGCCCGCGCTCTTCTCGAGGTCGACGATGTCGCCGTCGCCCTCCTCGGCCTCGATGATCGAGACCTCGGAGTCGTCGAACCCCTGCATCAGCTCCTCGTACGAGGGACCCTTCTCCGAGTAGTAGTGCTCGATGGCCTCGCGGATCGCCTCCTCGGAGGCGACCACGGGCTCGACGTTGTACCCGGTGTGGAACTTGATCTCGTCGATGGCGAAGATGTTCGACGGATCGCTCATGGCGATGATGAGCGAGCTGCCGGCCCGGTTCACCGGGACGACCTGGTGCTTCTCCGCGATCGACTTCGGGATGAGCTTGATGACCTCGTTGTCGACGTCGAAGTCCTTCAGGCTGATCGCGGGGACGCCGTACTGCTTGGAGAGAAAGTTGGTGAGATCGCCCTCGGCGATCGAGCCCTGCTTCACGAGCAGCGAGCCGATGCGGCCGCCGGTCTTGCGCTGCTCCTCCTGGGCCTTCTGCAGCTGCTGCAGGGAGATGAGGTTCTCCCGGACCAGGAGCTCGCCGAGGCGTCCGGACATCGTGGTCGTTCCCCGCGTTGAGGTGGAGAGGCGCTGCGGCCCGCGACTCTAGCAGCGCGTCGCTCGGACGGTCAAGGAAGCGCGTGAGCGCAAATACGCGATTTCCCGCTGGAAAAAGGAGGGGCCCGCCTACATCGGGGGCGGTCGGCCGAGCACGCTCCGGGCTCGCGCGGCGTCGGCCGCGATCTGCGCGAGGAGGGCCTCGAGCGACGGGAAGCGCCGCTCCTCGCGCAGGCGCTCGAGGAAGGCTATCCGGATGCGCTCGCCGTGGAGATCGCGCCCGTCGAAGTCGAAGAGGTGCGCCTCGGCCATGATGGGACCCGCCTCCTGGACCGTCGGCTTCACGCCCACGTTGCACACCGCGCCATACAGGATGGGGCGGCCGCCAGGAGCCGCGCCGCCTCCAGCGACGCCCATCGCGGATCCCATCAGCAGCGCTCGGGCGGCGTAGACGCCGTTCGCGGGGAGCATCGCCTCGGGGCGGACGTTGGCGGTCGCGAAGCCGAAGCCGCGCCCCCGCCCCGCGCCGCGCTCGACCGTCCCCTCCACGTCGTGAGGACGGCCGAGCAGCTGGGCGGCGCCCTCGACGTTCCCCTCGAGCAGGAGCTCCCGGATCTTCGTCGAGGACACGACGAGCCCCTCCGACGCGACCGGGTCGACGACGGTGAGGCGGACGCCACGCGCGGCGAGGAGCTGGCGGAGGCCCTCCAC
>DASWDS010000487.1:0-3828 GCA_036395165.1 Anaeromyxobacteraceae bacterium
CTCCGCGAAGTCGGGCGCGACCTTCACGGCGTGCTCGAACCGGCGGCGCGCCTCGTCGACGCGCCCGCGGCGGCGCTCGACCACCCCCGCGCCGTTCAGCGCCTCGGGGATGTCTCCGTTGAACTCGAGCGCGTGCGCGAACGCGATCTCGGCGCGCTCGAGATCGTCGGCGGCGAGGTAGCGGTATCCCTTCGAGACCTCCTCGATGGCGCGCTGGTGGACGCGAGGGGAGGGGGCGCAGGCGAGCACGGCGAGGGCCAGGATCGCCGTCGAGGGCGGGGCGTTTCGTCTCCCTCCTCCCGCTCTGCGGGGGAAAAGTTGGGGAGAGGGGCAGGGATTCGCTGGGCGCCAACCCTCTCCCCGTCCCTCTCCCTTCCAGGGAGAGGGGGACGAGACTCGCGGGACCGCTGAGATCGACGTCCTGCCGCTCGGTTCCATTCTGGCCTACGCTTCGCAACGCGCGTGCCGCATGCGCTCACGCTCCGTCGCCCTGCTCCTCGCGCTCGCCCCTCTCGCTGCGGCTGCTCAGGTCGCGCCGCGATCCCTCTCGCTGGAGCTCGGAATCACGCGCGATTCCGCGCCGGCGCTCGCGTCGCGCGTGCCCGTCGCGCTCGTCGCGACGTGGTGGCTCGCCGGCGATCTCGACGCGACCGCGCGCGCCGGCTGGTCGTTCGCGCCGCGGACCGAGGGTCGAGCCGCGGACGGCTCGTTCGAGGCCGGGATGGGGCTCCGGCAGGCGGTCGCGAGGTGGGGGCTCCTGCGCCCGCAGCTCGTCGGGGACGTGGCGTTCGTGCAGGCGGGCTCGCCGCTCTTCACGGCGGCGGCCGGCGTACGCGTCGGGGCAGGGGTCGCGATCGAGGCCTTCGTGGGGCGCGACCTGCCGGTCTCGCTGGTGGCGGAGGCCAGCGAGCTCCTGCTCACCTCGGGCGAGGGCGGTCCTGCCCTGTCACTTGCCCTGCGCGTCGGCGCCTGCTTCTGACGGCCCGCGCGACGCAGGAGCGGGCGTGGCGGCGCCCGGGGACCTCCGGTTCTCCCACCGATCGATCCGACCATCGTGGTCCACGTCGATCCCGATCCGGTCGATCTCGCCGTTCTCCCAGTACTCCCAGACGTCGACCTTCCCGTCACCGTCGAGGTCGCGCTCGCGGCGGACGAGCTTGTTCTTCTCGTAGAAGGCCCACGCCCGCGGCTTGCCGTCGAACGCGAAGGCGTACTCCTTGCGGACGAGCTGTCCCTTCTCGAGGAAGAGGGTCACGTCGGGCTTGCCGTCGAAGTCGAGATCGAAGGTCTGCTTCACGAGGGCGCCGTCCTCGCCGTACTCCTCCCACACGTCGATCTTCCCGTCGCCGTTCAGGTCCTTCTCCTGGCGGACCACCACCTGCTTGCCCTCGAGCGTCCGCCTCGAGAACTTCCAGACGTCGGTCTTGCCGTCGTGGTCGAGGTCGATCTCCGTGAGCGCCTCGTCCGCGCGCTTCGCATGGGCCTGGAGTGGATCCGCGGCCGGAGCCGCGGCGGCGGGCGCGGCCTCCCTCCGCGGGCCGGCGCAGGCGGCGAGCAGGAGTGCGGCGATGAGGAGGTGTGTCTGCATCGGGGCTCGGGAGGGGCGCGAGGGTTCCGGGAAGCCGGCGCCAACGCGACGCCGGCGGTGCCCTATTTGACAGGCTACATAGTGTCACATAGGTTCACGGCCGGACGCCATGGCGCGCAAGAAGATCTCGACGACCATCTACATCACGCCCGAGCAGAACGAGCGTCTCAAGACCTTGAACGAGCGGACGAAGGTCCCGGTCGCCGAGTACATCCGTCAGGGCATCGACCTCGTCCTCGACAAGTACAAGGGAGCCCTTCCCGGGCAGCTTTCACTTGATGATGTGGGGACGAGGAAGTAGTCCTGCCGAATGGCCGAACAGCGCGTCGTCATCCTCGGTGCCGCCGGCTTCATCGGAAGTCACCTGTGCGATCGGTTCCTCGCCGAGGGATGGCGAGTCACTGGCATCGACAGCCTCATCACAGGGTCGCTCCGCAACCTCGACCACCTGACCCGTGGGTCGCGGTTCGACTTCCAAGAGGCCGACATCTGCGAGCCGCTCCAGGTCGCGGGGCCGGTCCACGCCATCCTGGACTTCGCCTCCCCAGCGTCGCCCATCGACTACCTGAAGCATCCCTTCGAGACGCTGCACGTAGGCTCGATCGGGGTCGAGAACGCGCTTCGGCTCGCGAAGCGGACGGGTGCCCGGTTCCTCCTCTCCTCGACCTCCGAGGTGTACGGCGATCCGCTGGAGCACCCGCAGACGGAGTCCTACTGGGGCAACGTGAACCCCATCGGCCCGCGCGCCGTCTACGACGAGGCGAAGCGCTTCGCCGAGGCCATCACGATGGCGTACCGGCGCTACGAGAAGGTGGACACGCGCATCGCCCGCATCTTCAACACGTACGGCCCCCGGATGCGCCTCGACGACGGACGCGTCGTGCCTACCTTCGTCGCGCAGGCGCTGCGCGGCGAGCCCATCACGGTCTTCGGCGACGGCTCGCAGACGCGCAGCTTCTGCTACGTCGACGACAACGTGGAGTGCATGTGGCGCCTGCTCCACTCGGACTACACGGAGCCGGTGAACGTGGGCACGCCTCACGAGCTGACGATGCTCGAGCTCGCCGAGTGGGTGCGGACGACGGTCGGCGCCCGCTGCGAGATCGTCTTCAAGCCTCTCCCGCAGGACGACCCGCGCCTCCGGCGGCCCGACATCTCTCGCGCGCGCGAGGTGCTGGGATGGGAGCCCAGGATTCCTTTCGACGAGGGGATGGGCCGGACGATCGCCTGGTTCAAGGAGCGCATCGCGCGCGGTGACCTCGCCGCGGGCGCCGTCTGACTCGCCTCTCGCCGTCTTCCTTGCTTGCGGTCGTCGTTCAGAGGCGAGTCAGAGTGATTTCCGGGGTCGCTGCGCTCCGCGCTGCGAGCCCTCGACCTGGGGGAGCGAGCCCGCTCCCCCCGGACCCCCCAGCGCGGGCTTGGAAAAGGGCGAAACCCGAAGAGCGCAGCGCACGGAGCGGCCATGGACAAGAAGATCGTGATCACCGGCGGGGCCGGCTTCATCGGCTCGACCATCGCCGACCTCTTCCTCGCGTCCGGGTGGGAGGTGGCCGTGATCGACGACCTCTCGTCGGGCAAGCGCGAGAACGTCTCGCCCAGGGCGCGCTTCTACCCGTGCGACGTGCGGAGCGCAGCCGCCCTGGAGGCGATCGCGGCGGAGAGGCCGGCCGTGATCTGCCACCAGGCGGCGCAGATCGACGTCCGGAAGTCGATGGCTGACCCGCGCTTCGACTGCGACGTGAACCTGGGCGGGCTCCTCAACGTCATGCAGGGCGCGGCGAAGGCCAGCTCGGTGAGGCAGGTGCTCTTCGCCTCGAGCGGCGGCGCGACATACGGCGACACCGACCAGATCCCGACGCGCGAGGACCACCCGGCGCGGCCGCTCTCGCACTACGGCGTCGCGAAGGCGGCCTCCGAGCTCTACCTCGGCGTCTACGCCGCCAACTTCGGCATCCCGTACGCGGCGCTCCGCTACGCGAACGTCTACGGCCCGCGGCAGGATCCGCACGGCGAGGCGGGCGTCGTCGCCATCTTCTGCGGGCGCCTGCTGGAGGGGAAGCCCTGCACGATCAACGGCGACGGCAAGCAGACGCGCGACTACGTCTTCGTGGGCGACGTCGCGCGCGCGAACCTGCTCGCGGCCGAGCGGCGCTTCGCGGGGGCGCTCAACGTCGGGACCGGCGTCGAGACGGACGTGAACGAGCTCTTCGCGAAGCTCGCTCGCGCGGCGCGCGTGGACG
>DASWDS010000488.1:0-10758 GCA_036395165.1 Anaeromyxobacteraceae bacterium
GGCGGCCGCGCCTACAAGCCGAGCGACGTGCTCACCGCGTACAACGGGAAGACGGTCGAGGTGACGAACACGGACGCCGAGGGGCGCCTCGTGCTGGGCGACGTGCTCGCCTGGGGCGTCGACACGCTCGCGCCGGCGGCGGTGGTGGACGTCGCCACCCTGACCGGCGCCTGCGTCGTCGCGCTCGGCCAAACCACGGGTGGCGTCTTCGGGCCCGACGGCGACGCCGTGGACGCGGTTCTCGCCGCCGCGCGGGCCGCGGGCGAGGACTTCTGGCGGCTGCCGATGACCGAGGCGGTGAAGGAGACGCTCAAGAGCGACGTCGCCGACATGAAGAACACCGGCGAGCGGTGGGGCGGCGCCATCGCGGCGGCGCACTTCCTCCGCGAGTTCACCGGCGAGACGCCCTGGGCGCACCTCGACATCGCAGGGCCGTCGCACAGCGGGAAGGAGCGCGGCTACGTGGGCAAGGGCGGCACCGGCGTCGCGGTCCGGACGCTGGTCGAGCTGGTGCGCTCGTGGCGACCCCCGCACGCCGCGGCGCGGACGCGCGGACGGCGCCCGAGGCCGGCGGCGTGACCGCCCAGGACGAGCTCTCGCTCCTCCTCAGGCCCGCCGCGGGCGGGCTCTACGTCGTCTCGACGGGGCGCGAGGAGCAGCTCCTCGTGCAGCGGCGCATCTACGGCGGCGCGAGCGAGAACGACGTCGCCGCTCGCTGGCGCGAGGCGCTCGCGAGGGCGCCGGGCGCCCGGGCCTTCCTCATCGGGATCCCCTCCGACGTCGGCGCGGGCTTCCTGCGCGGCGCCAACATGGGCCCGCAGGCGATCCGGTCGCGGCTCGTCGAGGAGGACCCCGGGTTCTTCTCGCGCGCCGCGGCGCGCGGCGTCGTGGACGTGGGCGACGTGTTCGTCGTCCCGCAGCTCCTCCACGATGACATGCTCTCCGAGGCGCAGAAGGCGGCCACCCGCGCTGCCATCTACCCGGCCGTCCCCGAGCCGGAGCGGGCACGCCTCCCCGTCTCGCCCCTCTCGATGGCGGAGCGCGCGATCGAGCTCCTGCTCGCCCAGAGCCCGGGCGCGGCGCTGCTCGTGCTCGGCGGCGACCACTCCTGCGCCTGGCCCGCGGTGAAGGCGCTGGCGGCGGTGCACCCGAAGCTCGGCGTCGTGCAGGTCGACGCGCACACCGACCTGCTCGAGGAGCGGCTCGGGGTGCGCTACTGCTTCGGGACGTGGTCGTACCACGCCAACGAGCTGCTCGGCCGCGGCGGGCGCCTCGTGCAGGTGGGCATCCGCGCCTCGCGCCGCGACCGCGCGCACTGGGAGGCGAGGTACGGCGTGCGCCAGCTCTGGGCGAAGGACGTGCGCGCCGATCCAGCGCGCGCGCTCGACGAGGTGGTCGCGCTGGTCCGGCAGGCCGGCGTGGAGCAGGTCTACTTCTCGAATGACATCGACGGCACGGACGAGGCGGCCGCGAAGGCGACCGGCACGCCGGAACCGGACGGGCTCGAGGCGGACTTCGTCGCGGAGCTCGTCCGCCGGCTCGGACGCGAGGTGGGCCTCGCCGGCGGCGACGTGATGGAGGTCGCGCCGCCCCTGGCGCACGGCGACGGAGAGCCGGAGCGCACCCTCGCGCTCGCGGCTCGCTACCTCCGCGAGACCATGGCCGCCGCCCTCGGCGGGAGTATTTAGCGCTGGAAAAGGAAGCGGCCCGGAGCTTTCGCCCGGGCCGCATCGCTGCGTCTGCTCGAGGTCGGCTTACGCCTTGACCTTCGCCTCGGCCGCCTCGTGCGCCGGGACGGCGCCCGCGAGCACCGAGACCGCCGCGCCCGCGGCCGCGCCGCCGACCGCGAAGAGCCCGCCCACGCCGACGACGCCGAGCACCATCCCGAAGACGATGAGCGCGCGGACGAGGAAGGTAGCCTTCACCGGCGTCCCGAAGATGCCGCCCGCGAGCAGCACGCCCGCGTAGCCGCCGTAGAGGAGCGAGGGGAGGAGCGCCAGGGCGAGGAAGAGGGCGAGACCGACGGCGGCACCGATCAGCGTGTAGGACTTGCGGTTCATGGCGTTCTCCTGTGCTTCGTTGTCCTGCGAGGTTGTGGCGACCGACTGCTTTCGTTGGGCGTCCTTCGTTTCCGCGTCGGCCACCCGCCAGGACGAGATTGCACTTCGCTTGCCACCTCGCGATGAGCGCGTTTCGCGGGGTTGCACGATCGCGCTGTCGGAATCCGCCGACGCGCTGCTCGAAACACCCGACAGGGCCCGAAGCGCTCCATCGCACACAAGGAAACGGCCCGGAGCTTTCGCCCCGGGCCGCGTGGGTCCCGCGTTCGAGCGGAACCTGTCAGCTCGCGCCGTGCTCCTTCGCCTTCGAAGCCGGCGCCGCAGAGGCGAGGATGGAGAGGGCCGCGCCGGCCGCCGCGCCAGCGACGGCGAAGAGCGAGGCGACGGAGGTCACGCCCATCACCATCCCGAAGACGATGAGGCCGCGCACCGCCAGCGTCGCCTTGACCGGGTTCCCGAAGATGCCGCCCGCGAGCAGCACGCCCGCGTAGCCGCCGTAGAGGAGAGAAGGGAGGAGCGCCAGGGCGAAGAAGAGGGCGAGACCGACGCCGGCGCCGACGAGGGTGGGAGTCCTGCGGTTCGTGGTCGTCATGGCGTTCTCCTGGTGCTCGGGTTCGCTTCGTCCAGCCGCTCCCGGAGATTGCATCGGGGCTGCCATCGCGCCGTGGCGCTCTTTCCGCGAGGTTGCGAGGCGCCCTGTCGGGAACCGCCGACGGGATCGTCACCAACCGCGACAATCACCATCGGGCGAGCGCAGATGAGGCCGGCGGGAGCGAGCGGGCTGGGGGCGGCGAAGGCGGCTCCCCAAGCTCAATGGATGCGGGGAAGGAGCGGCAACCCTGCGACGATGTGCGCTTCCGCACAGGCGAGGACGTCGAGCCGGGTGCGCGCTTCTGCCGCACCCGCGCGCGCGGTCGCGAGATCGACGAAGAGGCGCTCGTGACCGGCCTCGGCCTGGGCGAGCCGCACGTACAGCTCTTGGAGGCGACCGGGCGGGAGCGCGGCGGCGAGGAGCGCGAGCCGCTCGCAGCTGCGCGCCTCGATGAGGGCGCCCACCAGCAAGCGATCGACGAGGCGTCCCGCCCCGGATCGGATCTCCCGCAGGAGGGCCTGCGCATACGGGTCGCCGTCGTCGGGCGGCAGGGATGCGCCGCGCCGGGCGAGCTCGTTCAGCACGGCGAGGAAGTGCTGCTGCTCCTCCTGTGCGAGCCGCGCGAGCGCGCGGACGAGGGTGGGCTCCGCGGGGTGGTCCGCGATGAGCTTCAGGGCGGTCGCCGCCGCCTTCTTCTCGCAGTGGGCGTGATCCCCCAGCGTTCGGTCGAGGTCGGCGAGCGCGACGTCGGCCCAGCGCGGATCGGTGGCGGAGCGGAGGATCGACACCGCGCTCACGTAACGGCGACGAGGCGCTCGAGCACCTCCTGCCGCAGGATGGCCGGGGCGCGCGCGATGCGCGACAGCGAGAAGCCCGCGAGGAGGTCCCGCGCGCGCAGCGACTCGCCCTCCGCCGCGAGGCCCGACAGCGCCGCCAGGAGCCCCGTCACCGCGCGCGGGTCGGCGCCGCGCTGGCGCAGCTCGCCGAGCGAGAGCGCGCCGTGACGCTTCGCGAGGCGCGCGCCGTCGGCGCCGGCCACGAGTGGCACGTGCGCGAAGCGCGGCGGGGCGAGCCCGAGGGCGCGGTAGAGGAGGAGCTGGCGGGCTGTCGAGGGGAGGAGGTCGTCGCCGCGCACGACCTCCTCCATCCCCATCGCCGCGTCGTCCACCACGACCGCGAGCTGGTAGGCGGCGACGCCGTCCGCGCGCGCCACGACGAAGTCCCCGGTCTCCGCGGCGACGTCGAAGGCGCAGGCGCCGTGCACCGCGTCCTCGAAGCTCACCGGGCCGGCGGGGACGAGGAAGCGCCACGCGGGCGGGCGCCGCGCGCTCCTGGCCGCCACCTCCGCGGGCGCGAGCAGCCGGCACGTGCCGGGATAGCGCGGCCCCTCCTCCCCCGCGTGCGGCGCCTGCGACGCCGCCGTGATCTCGGCGCGTGAGCAGAAGCAGGGGTAGACGCGGCCGGCCGCCCTGAGCCGCTCGAGCGCGGCGTCGTAGCGCGGGCGCCGCTCCGACTGGCGGTACGGGCCGCTCGAGCCGCCCACGTCCGGGCCTTCGTCCCAGTCGAGGCCGAGCCAGCGGAGCTCGTCGAGGATGCGCGCCTCGAGCCCTGGCCGGACGCGGGGACCGTCGAGGTCCTCCACCCGCATGACGAACGAGGCGCCCTCCGCCCGCGCCGCGAGCCAGGCGAGGAGCCCCGTGCGCGCGTTGCCGAGGTGGAGGGGCCCCGTGGGGCTCGGGGCGAAGCGGCCGCGGGAGCGCGACACGGGCACGGAATCTATCATGTACACAAAATCCCCTTGTTTCGCGCGGACCGGGACCGCACTCTCACCGACACATGCGCCAGGCCGGCTGCCTCATCCCGCTCTTCTCGATCCGCTCGCCCACGGGCTGGGGCCTCGGCGAGATCCCGGATCTCGTCCCCTTCTCGCGCTGGGCGGCCTCCGCCGGCTTCTCCGTCGTGCAGGTGCTCCCGGTGCACGAGGCTTCCCGGGGACAGTCGAGCCCCTACGCCGCTCTCTCGGCGTTCTCGATCGACCCGGTCTACGTCGCGGTGGACGCGCTCGAGGACTTCGAGGCCGCCGGGGGGCGTGACGCGCTCACGCCGGAGGAGCAGGAGGAGCTCGCGGCCCTCCGGATCGTGCCAGCGGTCCCCTGGTCGCGCGTCCGGACGATGAAGGAGCGGGCACTCGGCCTCGCCTTCCAGTCGTTCGTCGACGTGGAGTGGAAGCGCGGCTCGACGCGCGCCCGCCAGCTCGACGCATACGCGCGCGAGCACGCGAGCTGGCTCGACGAGTACGCGCTCTTCGTGGCGCTCCACGACGACCGGCACGGCGGGAGGCCGTGGACCGAGTGGGGGCGCCCGCTGCGCGATCGCGATCCGGGCGCGCTCGCCGCCGCCCGCGCCGAGCACTCGGAGCGCCTCCTCTACCACGTGTGGCTGCAGTGGCAGCTCGATCTGCAGTGGCACGCCGCCCGCCGGGCCGCCAACGCCGCCGGCGTGGAGCTCATGGGCGATCTGCCCTTCATGGTCGCCACCGACTCCGCCGACGTCTGGTCGCGGCCGTTCGACTTCCGGCTCGACGCGCGGGTGGGCGTCCCGCCCGACGCCTTCAGCGACACCGGCCAGGACTGGGGCCTGCCCGTCTACCGCTGGGACGTCATGGAGAAGAACGGATACCAGTGGATGAACGAGCGCGCGCGGCGGAGCGCGGACCTGTACGGGCTCTACCGCGTCGACCACGTGGTCGGGCTCTACCGGACGTTCTACCGGACGAACGGCGGCGCGGAGGGAGCCTTCACTCCACCGACGGAGCCCGAGCAGATCCGGAACGGCGAGAAGCTGATGGAGATCTTCTCGCAGGGCGCTCGCGTCATCGCCGAGGACCTCGGCACGGTGCCCGACTTCGTCCGCGCTTCGCTCACCCGCTGCGGCATCCCGGGCTACCGCATCCTGCGCTGGGAGCGGGAGTGGGAGGAGGAGGGCGCACCGTTCCGCGACCCGGCCGCCTGGCCCGCGCTCTCGGTGGGCACGACCGGCACCCACGACACCGACTCGCTCGCGGACTGGTACGACGCCATGGACGCGGCCGAGCGGCATGCGTTCCTCCAGATCCCAGGGCTGGCGCGGCTCCGCGAGCGCGCCCCGAGCCGTTTCGACACCGGGGTCCGGGACGAGATCCTCGAGGTCGTCTACCGCTCCGGGTCGGAGCTCGCGCTCTTGCCCTTCCAGGATGCGCTCGGCTCGCGCGAACGGGTGAACGTGCCCGGGACCATGAACGAGTGGAACTGGTCGTACCGGATGCCGCTCGAGATCGCGGCGCTTGCCGGCGATCTCGGCACGGCCGAGCGCCTGCGGGGCCTTGCGGCGCGGTCGGGGCGCCTCACCGTGTAACGGGTGAGCGGCAGGGCGGGGGAGAGCACGGGCGGGGGCCTCGCCGGGGCACTCTACGAGGACGTGAAGAGGGCGGTCCGGGAGGGGCGCGCCGCGACGCGCCGGCCGGCCTCGACCTACCGCCTCCAGCTCACGAGCGGCTTCGGCTTCGACGACGCCGCCGCGGTCGTCCCGTACCTGCACCAGCTCGGCGTCACGGACGTCTACCTCTCGCCCATCCTGGCCGCCGCGCCGGGCTCGACGCACGGCTACGACGTCGTGGATCACGGCCGCCTCAATCCCGAGCTCGGCGGCGAGGCGGCGTACGCGCGGCTGTGCGACGCGCTCGCGAAGCACGGCATGAGCCAGCTCGTCGACTTCGTCCCCAACCACATGGGCGTCGGCCCGCAGAACGCCTGGTGGATGGAGGTGCTCGAGAACGGGCCGAGCTCGCGCTACGCCTACTTCTTCGACGTGGATTGGCGGCCCATCAAGACCGAGCTCGAGAACAAGGTCCTCGTCCCCATCCTCGGCGACCAGTACGGCGTCGTCCTGGAGAACGGCGAGCTCCGGCTCGTGCGGGAGGGTGGCAGCTTCTTCATCACGTACTGGGACCACAGGTTCCCGGTCGCCCCCCGCTCGGTGCCGCAGGTCCTGCGACACCGCCTCGAGGAGCTCCGCGACAAGCTCGGGCCCGAGGAGCCGAGCGTGTGGGAGCTGGAGAGCATCTGCACCTCGCTCGAGAAGCTGGCGCCGAGATCGGAGACGGACGCCGCCAAGGTCGCGGAGCGCGCGCGAGAGAAGGAGGTCGCGAAGCGGCGCCTCCACGCGCTCTGCGACGCGTCGGACGGCGTGCGCGAGCACGTCGACGCGAACGTCGCGATCTTCAATGGGCGCCGGGGCGAGCCGCGCAGCTTCGACCTGCTCGACAGGCTGCTCGACTCGCAGGCCTACCGGCTCGCGCACTGGCGCGTCGCCGGCGAGGAGATCAACTACCGCCGCTTCTTCGACGTGAACGGCCTCGCCGCCATCCGCATGGAGGACGAGCGCGTCTTCGACGAGGCGCATCGCCTCGCCCTGCGGCTCGTCCGCGAGGGCACGATCGTCGGCCTCCGCATCGACCACCCGGACGGCCTCTACGACCCGACCACCTACTTCCGGCGCCTGCAGGCCTCCGCGCTGGTGGAGCACGGGCGGGCGCTCGCGGAGGCGCGCGGCGCGCGGCTCGACGACGCGACGGAGCGCGACCTGCGGGGCCGCCTGGAGGCGGGGCTCGCGGCGAACGAGCTGCCGCCGCGGCCGCTCTACGTCGTGGCCGAGAAGATCCTCGCCTCGGGGGAGCGCATCCCCGAGCCGTGGGCCATCGACGGCACCACAGGCTACGAGTTCCTGTCGGCGGCGAGCGCCCTGTTCGTGGACGGCTCCGCCGAGGAGAGCTTCACCGAGGCGTACGCGCGGTTCACGGGGCTGCGGACGAGCTTCGACGACATCGCCTACGAGAAGAAGCGGGTCATCACCTCCTCCTCGATGGCGAGCGAGATCAACATGCTCGCGCGGCGCCTCAACCGCATCAGCGAGACGAACCGGCGGACGCGCGACTTCACGCTGAACGAGCTCCGGCGCGCGCTCGTCGAGTTCGTCGCGAACTTCCCCGTCTACCGCACCTACGTCGCGCCCGGCTGCCCGGTGGACGAGCGCGATCGCCAGTACGTCGAGACGACGGTCCGGCGCGCGCGGCGCCGCAGCCCCGTCACCGACCCCTCCATCTTCGAGTTCCTGCGCGACGTCATCCTGCTGCGCTTCCCCGACGGCCTCTCCGCGACCGAGAAGGCGGAGTGGCTCGAGTTCACCCTGAAGCTGCAGCAGGTGACGGGGCCGGTCACGGCGAAGGCGCTCGAGGACACCTCGTTCTACGTCTACGACCGGCTCGTCTCGCTCAACGAGGTCGGCGGCGACCCGCGCGAGTTCGGGACCTCGCCGCAGGCGTTCCACGAGCTGAACGCGCTCCGCCTCGAGCGCTGGCCGGGCTCGCTCGCGGCGACCTCCACCCATGACTCGAAGCGGAGCGAGGACGTGCGGGCACGCATCGCGGCGCTCACGGAGGCCCCGCGCGACTGGCGCGCCCTCCTCGCGCGCTGGGCGCGGCAGAACCGCCGCTTCCGCGCCGAGGTGGACGGCGAGCCCGCCCCCGATCGCAATGACGAGATCCTGCTCTACCAGACGCTCGTCGGCACCTTCCCCGAGCCGGCGCCGAAGGCCGACACCGACGCCTGGCGGACGTACGCAGGCCGCGTCACCTCGTACATGCAGAAGGCCATCCGCGAGGCGAAGGTCCACACGAGCTGGACCAACGTCGACGCGGAGTACGAGGAGGCCGTCAGGCGCTTCACGGAGGGCATCCTCGCGTCGCCCGAGTTCATGGAGAGCTTCGTCCCGTTCGCGCGCCGCATGGCCGCCGCGGGCCGGATCTCCTCGCTCGCGCAGGTCGCGCTGAAGCTCGCCTCGCCCGGCCCTTGCGACGTCTACCAGGGGAGCGAGCTGTGGGACCTCTCGCTCGTCGATCCCGACAACCGGCGCCCGGTGGACTTCGCGCGCCGCGCGAAGCTCCTCGACGAGCTGCGCCGGCGCGTCGCGGAGGGGCCCTCGGAGCGCGCCGCGCTCGCCCGCGAGGTGTCGCAGCCGGACGGGCTCCTCGACGGCCGCGCGAAGCTCCTCCTGCTCCGCGAGGGGCTGCGCCTGCGGCGCGACGACCCCGACCTGTTCCTGCGCGGCGATTACGTGCCGCTCGCGGCGGAGGGCGCGCTCGCGGATCGCGTCGTCGCGTTCGCGCGGCGCCTCGAGCGGCGCGCGTTCGTCTGCGTCGTGCCGCGCCTGGCGCTCGGCATCCTCGAGGAGCCCGGCGGCGCGCCCTGGCAGGGACGGGTCGCGCTGCCGCAGGGCTTCCCGCGCGATCTGCGCGACGCGGTCACAGGCGCGCGGCGGCACGGCACCGAGCTCGATCTCGCCGATCTCTTCGCCGGGTTCCCGGTCGCGCTGCTCGTCTCGGTCCACGAGGGGTGATCCGCCCGCCTTGCGGGGGAGGGCCGGGGAGAGGGGTGTCGGCCGCCCGAAGCGCGATTACTCCCATCCCATGAAGCCCGTCCGCGTCTACCTCGTCCGGCACGGAAAGGCGGAGAAGCAGGCGGCGCACGGCGACGCCGCGCGGCGGCTCACGCCCGAGGGGCGGGCGCGGTTCACGGCCTTCGCCGAGCAGCTGGCGCCGAGGCTCGAGATCGCGCGCGTCGTGTCGAGCCCGTTCGCCCGCGCCCGCGAGACCGCGCAGATCCTGGCCGCCGCCACCGGCGCGCGCCTCGAGGAGTCGGGCGAGCTCGCCTCGGGCACCTCCAGCGGCCGCGAGCTGCTGGCGCTCGCGCGCCGGGGAGGGGATGGCGTCGCGCTGGTGGGGCACAACCCGGAGCTGGAGGAGGCCATCGCCCTCGCCGCGGGCGCCGAGCAGAAGGTCCGCCCCGGGACCATCGCCGCCATCGACCTCCTCGACCGCGGCGAGGCGCTGGCCTGGATCGAGGCGCCTGCCAAGGAGTGAGCGCGGCGGACGCGGTTGCATCCGGTGGCGGGCGGCGCCAGGGTTGCAAGAGCCCCCTTGATCTCGCCGGCCGCCCCGGGCGATCTTGCCGCCGCCCCCTCCGGAGGAATGCCCTTGCCGACCGCGAGCAGAGAGCTCACCGCGAAGTGCGTCAACACCATCCGCATGCTCGCCGCCGACGCCGTCCAGCAGGCGAACAGCGGCCACCCCGGCATGCCCATGGGCGCCGCCGAGATGGCGTTCGTCCTCTGGACGCGCCACCTCCGCTTCGACCCCAGCGAGCCGCGCTGGCTCGGCCGCGATCGCTTCATCCTGTCCGCGGGCCACGGGTCGATGCTGCTCTACTCCATGCTCCATCTGTCGGGGTACGATCTCGGCCTCGACGACCTCCGCCACTTCCGCCAGCTCCATTCGCGCACGCCGGGTCACCCGGAGTTCCACTTCACGCCGGGCGTGGAGGTGACGAGCGGCCCGCTCGGCCAGGGCTTCGCGAACGGCGTCGGATTCGCGCTCGGCCAGGCCATGCTCTCGGCGAAGCTCGGCCGGGGCAATCCCCTCGAGGACCACTTCGTCTACGCGATCTGCAGCGACGGCGACCTCATGGAAGGCGTCTCGTCGGAGGCGGCGAGCTTCGCCGGCCACCACAGGCTCGGGCGGCTCGTCTACCTCTACGACGACAACGGCATCACCATCGACGGCCAGACCAGCATCACCTTCACCGAGGACGTGACGCGGCGCTTCGAGGCCTACGGCTGGCACGTGCAGTCGGTGGACGGCCACGACATGCAGGGCATCTCGCGCGCCCTCGACGCGGCCAAGGCCGAGCTCGGCCGCCCGAGCCTCATCCGGGTGAAGACGGTCATCGGCTTCGGCGCGCCCAAGAAGGCGGGCACGCCGGGCGTGCACGGCGCCGCCCTCGGCGAGGAGGAGCTGGCGGCCACGAAGAAGAACCTGGGCTGGCCGGAGAGCCCGCGCTTCCTCGTGCCCGACGACGTGCGCGCCTACTGGGACGAGGTGCAGGAGGAGAAGCGCGCGCTTCGCGCGGCATGGGAGGATCGGGCGAGGGCGTGGCGAGCCGCGAACGCGGAGAGGGCCGCGCTCCTCGACGCGCACCTCGAGCGCCGCGTCCCCGCGGACCTGCGCCAGAAGCT